>JBIJBR010000162.1:0-4349 GCA_044345135.1 Vampirovibrionales bacterium | reverse complement strand
TGAACGAAAGCTAGAACATTGGCAAGCCTTTTGGGAACTCGGTTGTGCCATCCTTCATTTGAGAAAACTTACCGTATAAGTTCTAGTACATGGTGACAAGCTACTAGGGGAAACGCTACATATTAATGCTCCAGCTTATGAAACTTTTCAAAACTTACATACATTGGGTAATACGCTGAAATGGGTCACCCATTTAATGGGGATCATTGAACCCAACGGTGATTTTGAAGTCAAGTTAAATCAACTTAGAAATGAAGTGTGTGCTACTCTACCAAAAGATCTACACTTTTAAGGATTCCCCATGCTAGCCCCTGAAATCACCATGGTCTTTGAAACCTTACTCAAAGGTATCGATGTTGAAAAAAAACATCGCTTCATCAATGTGCAAGGCAAAGCACGTCGGTTTGACGCCTTTGTTCGGCTTCAGTTGAAATCAGTCGTCAAGCATATTTTTAATGAAGAAGTCCTACCTGTTTTAATCCAGCAATTTCAACGTTACGACATGATGGACTTGGCAGGACGCATGCACGCCGTAGAGCGTTTAGAACAATTTAGCCATGCGTTATTGGCACCGCCATCCCCAAGCCTCCATGCGAAAGCCGTGGAAGACGCCTGCTTGCCTGTCGGGCAATGGCCCGTGTCTAAAATCAAAGGGGTGGGTCCTCGGCTAGAAAGCTTACTCACGAGTTTAGGGCTCAACACGGTTGAAGCCTTATTGCGTTATGCCCCTCGGCAATATATTGACTATCAACAACGGCAAAAAATTATGGATGTGATGGAAGGGGATTTTGTGACGTTGATTGCCACGGTAAAGCGCGTGGAATCTCATGAACTTAAGAATCGAAAATTGTTGGTTTTACGGCTTTTACTGCAGGATGAAAGCGGGAAATTAAGCACGCAGCGTTTTTTTGGAACCCGACAACGTGCCATGCTAGAAGCCATGAAAACCAAATTCCCCAAAGGCACCGAAGTCCTGATTAGTGGTAAAGTCAAGTGGGACAGCTTTAATCATTGTCCACAACTTGACAACGCAGAAATTCAAAGCTTAAGCTATGATGATGGCGAAGAAGCCCCGCTCATGAGCGAAGGGGGCAGCCTTATTCTTCCTGTCTATCCCCTGACGCAAGGCTTAAATTTAAAAAGTTTACGACGAGCCATCCAGAATGCCCTAGACGCCTTTGGTGCCGATTTACCCGATATTCTCCCTCCAAAGATTCGAGAGTCTCAAAGACTATTGAACTTAACGGAAGCCTTACACACGCTTCACTTCCCGATTGATCTCGAAGCGGCCCAACGTGCCAAGCATCGCTTTGGTTTTGAAGAACTCTTTATGCTGCAATTGCGCTTGGCTTTAATGCGTCACCTTTACAAGCAAGACGTCCAAGGACAATCCATACCCGTCAAAGCCGATGGACTGGTGCATCAGTTTACCGCCGAGTTACCGTATCAACTCACCACGGCCCAAGTGAGGTCTTTTCAAGAAATTTGTGATGATTTGGCCTCTCCGCTGCCCATGAACCGCCTCCTGCATGGAGATGTCGGTAGTGGGAAAACCGTCATTGCGATGCTGACTTTACTAGTGGCCATTGAAAACGGATTTCAAGGCGCGATGATGGCCCCGACTGAAATTCTAGCCGAACAGCACTATCAAGGTTTTGTCGAAGCCTTGGCCCCCTTTGGCATTAAAGTGGCCCTATTAGTAGGAAAATTAGGCGCTAAAGCCAAACGAGAAGTCTTGCAATCGCTTGCCAATGGACAAATTCATGTGGTCGTGGGGACTCACGCCTTGATTCAAAAAAATGTGCTGTTTCATCGTTTAGGCGTGGTGGTGGTGGATGAACAACACCGTTTTGGCGTCAAACAGCGCTTAGCACTGCGTCATAAAGGCGTAGAGGATCAAATGCCAGAACTTTTGTCGATGACGGCCACCCCCATTCCCCGTACCTTGGCCATGACGCTTCACGGCGATTTGGATGTGTCTGTGTTAGATGAACTCCCCCCTGGTCGTTCGCCGATTATCACACGGCTTTTAAGTCCTGCGCAACGAACAGAGGCCTATGATCTTATTGAAACGCAGTTATTATACGGACGACAAGTCTATATTGTGTTTCCGTTAATTGAAGAAAGTGAAACCTTGAGCGCCAAAGCGGCAAGCGTGGAATATGAACGCCTGCGTCAAGAGGTGTTTCCGCATCGACGCATCGGCTTAATGCACGGCAAATTAAAATCAGAAGAAAAAGAAGCCGTCATGCACGCTTTTTCTACGGGAGACCTAGAGGTGTTGGTGTCCACGACGGTAGTGGAAGTGGGCGTGAATGTCCCCAACGCCAGTGTCATTCTTATTGAAAATGCCGAACGATTTGGCTTGGCACAGTTGCATCAGCTTCGTGGCCGTGTCGGCCGAGCCGAACATCAAAGCTATTGTCTGCTCATGATTCAACAAAAAAATCAAGACAGCCTTCAACGGCTTGAAATTATGGAATCCAGTAGTAATGGCTTTGTCATTGCGGAACATGATTTAGCCATTCGCGGACCAGGAGACTACGTCGGACTCAGGCAAAGTGGACTACCTGAACTACAGTTTACCAATTTGGTCGACGATTACGAACTGCTTGCGCAAAGTAGAGCCCTTGCCTTTCAATGCTTAGAAGACTTGGGCTTAGAAGGCTTGAAAAAAGAGCATCCGTTATTATGGGAACGTTTACAGCAGTCTTCTGAAGAAGAAATAGGCCTGTTATCTTCAGGTTAGCGTTTAATTATCCCCCTTTTTTTATTTAAGAAAAAGGGGAGGGGATACTTGAACACTTTAGTATGTCTTTGGATCGAGTGCCTCATAAACAAAAGAATTTCCAGATTCATTGCTCTTTGCTTCTTGCTCCATTTTTTTGTAGAGTTCCGCGATTTCTTGTGGTTTCAATTCCGTGACTTTAGGTTCGTCTGGTACACAGTGATCATAATCTTGACTGCATTTTATCTCTTTTTTATACACTTTTACAATATCACCGACTTTAGAACCACGCTTATTATCATTATCTTTATTTTCTGTAATAATTTCATAGCTTATACGGGGTTTGTCTTTCGTCATTCCTTGTTCTGAAGGTAATGCGAAATAGTGAACTTTATCGCCTTTCTTTTTAACCGAGTCATCGTTTAAAATGTATCTTGGCCCCATTCTATGATAATTTTTTTCATTATTTTGATTAAAACTAAAAGAAGTCGCCCCTTTTTTGTGTTTGGGCTTTCCTTGCAGGGAAAACGAAATATCTTTACCAAAGTAGTCGTTATAATTGTTTGGGTCATACTCTTTTTTAGGAGCATTGGTCTTTTTAGCCAAGGTGTTATAAATAGACTTAATATTAAACGAAGGAGAAGAAGAAGGATTAACAGGAGCCATAAAAAATGACCTTTCATATTGCCTATTTGTTACAAAACGACGATGACGAAAAATAATAGCAATCATGTGGGAAGGCGAAGCCATAGATTTTTCGCTTCTTTTTAAGCGGGCGACGTCAGAGACCTTTTCGCGGAAAAAAGTGTCCACCCCTCTAAATCCGTTCAAGGGGGGACGAAGGGGAGGAGAAACGCAATGCGTCCTACCCCGTCCCCCCTTGAAAATCCCCCCTCATGTCGAAAAAGTTTCTAACTTTTTCTCTTGCGAAAGAAAACCGTTGGTTTCCTCTCCCAAGCTCTCCTTCCTAAAGGAGTAGATTCACTTCGTGAATAAGACGATTTTTGTCCCCAGCTCCTCGCATCATGTCCTTGCACTACGTCCGCAAAATGTCTCGGATGCCTCGCATTTTTGCGTTGACGTCTGCTTTAAAACTTTAAAATAATTTCCGCCATTTAGTGAGGGAGCCTATTACAAAAAAATATTGAGTTTAAGTCTTTTTTGTGGGGAGATTTGATTCAGGCTTGGGAGGAGCCAGCTTTTGTTTACGGTCATGGCGTTTCTTTAAATCCAGCCCCCAACCCACGGCGTATCCCACTCCTCCGAAGAGAGCCGCCGCTAAAACCAATCGATTTAACCACGATTTAGGTTGTAAGTCTAGGGAATTTTCTAGTGTTTTAATATAGGCAGGAATGTCCTGTACAACAGGCTTCATGTTTTTCATCGGATGAAGCACCAAAACAGGTAGCCCATTCAGTGCGGGTAAATCTGCTTCGGCGATATGACCCGCTTCATTTAACGCAACTTTTAGAGAAGCGCCTCCTTCTTGAAAGACATGAGCACTACGACTCCCTTCTCCTCCGTGATAAATACGCAGCGACGCCGAAGGGGCACTATGATTCGCCAAACTCATTGGTTTATCCAAAATGATATCGACTTGATGCGTCAGTCCTTCAGGAGC
>JBIJBR010000017.1:0-15077 GCA_044345135.1 Vampirovibrionales bacterium | reverse complement strand
GGGCAGAAGCGCTTGACAGTATACCTTATGAAATGCTGTGTGCGCTTCGCGTCCGACTCCCTCGAAGTGTGGTTCGCTAAGGATGACGTCGTTTATTAAAGCGAGCAAAAAAAAGCGACGAGGGCTTCTCGTCGCAAACACATAGTGCCTTTTTACTTTTTTACATTATTTTAGGGGAATAACACACACATAAGGAACATAAAGGAAAACAAAACAGAGGAAGTCTTAAGCAATAATGTTTAAACGATTTTGAACATTCCCTGTTAATTTAGGGGTTAGGTGACTAAAAAACATGCCGTTAACAATAGGAGCCGTCGTGGCTACATTTTCAGTGGGACGCGCGTTTTTAGCTTGATTCACTGCTGTTGCACGACCTGAACGTAACCCGAAAGAAGCAGGGATCTGGAAAGGTCCAAGGCTTTGGTTTTTTTGGTTGTGAGCAATCGCGTTAATCATGGAAAGGTGCTCCAAACATTAGGGGAAGGATAAAAGGACTCTGGTCTTCGTATGCCGTCTGACTTAGTGTCAATTTAACGTTAACCATATGTGTATTATCAACACTTTGGGGTGGTGTGTCAAGCACACTAAGGTATTTGTAACAGAATGTAAATATAAAGCCATCAGCTTGGCGTCTTTAAAAGGAAGGAATCTTTTCCGTATAAGCCTTTGAGGTACATCGCTTTTTTATTTTCTGTTTTTAAAAAATAGGGTATACTTTAGAAACGTTTTGTCTCTTCATCTTTGTTATAGGTACTTAATTAGTAGATATAAGGAATTTACGATGACTTTAAATCAGTTTTCAGTACAGGTGCTTCTTTTGGCCTTGGCCACTTCTTTCAGTGTGCCTCTTTTTGTACAAGCAGATGGCTTGGTTCAGTTGCGTCCTTTGGGAACGACGTCCGCTTCAAGTAGTACTGCTTCTGGAAAAACCGTGCAGCCTTGGCAGCCCGGCACCACCTCTAGTGGACGGATTGATACCTCAGCTTATGATACGATGCCTACCTATGGTGAAACTTCTACCCCTTCAGCGCCTTACCGTACAGGTGTGTCTGCCGTTGCAGGACAGCAATTTTTAACCATTCGTTTGAATGACCGCGTGAGTTCTCAGGACTCTAAATCGGGAGATACCGTGAGTGCGACACTTGAATCCCCGATGATGTCAGGCTCTTCTATTCTAGCTCCCGCAGGTTCAGAAGTTTTAGGCAGTATTGTTGACGTGTCTCATTCTAAACGTGCAGGAATTCACGGCGAAGTGGATTTACGCTTTTATACGATTGTAAAGCCTAATGGTGAACGTGTCGCCATTGACGCGATTGTGGTGACCAAAAAAGGAGACCCCATGATTCGTCCCAATAATTATGCCATTGACGCTGCCAAGGGCGTTGGCATTGCGGCAGCCGGTACCGCGGGAGGTGCCCTAACAGGGCTTGCCACGGGGGCTATCTTTGGGGCGGCGGGTTCAGGCGCGGCATTAGGAACGGCGGTCGGTGCCGCTGCAGGTATTGGTTACGCGTTATGGAGACCTGGTAAAAGTATTGAACTTCCCAAGGGCAGTTTATTACAATTAAAAACGCAAGATGCCAAAGCGCCTCAAGCTCGTCCTATTTAATTTGTATAAACGTGAAGACGACTCAACACCACTCTTTTTTAAGCAAGGGTGGTGTTTTGCTTTCTTTTTAAAATAGGGTCTCTTCATTTGTGTAAAGAAAAGAGGGCTTTTTATTTTACTTTTTATCATCTTCCACGTAGGCTATATCAAAAGCCCTTTATGAGGTCTTAATTACCTTCATTAAATGATCGAAAAGGAGTCCTACTGATGACATCCACGAAAACCCTTCTTGAATGGGAAGCTGAACTCCCTATGCCTCCTGCTCCTGTGGCGTCTTACCTTCCCTGTAGACGTGTTGGGGACTTAATCTTCACCAGTGGCATGCTTCCCATGCAAAACGGTGAACTACTTTATAAAGGGCGTGTCGGCGTTGAACTTTCTATTGAAGAGGCTCAAGCCGCGGCGCGTTTATGTATTTTAAATGCCTTAAGTGTCATTAAAGCCGAACTAGGCTCCTTAAGTCGGATTAAAAAAGTTGTTAAAGTAACCGGTTTTGTTATGGGAACTGCTGATTTTGATGCTCAACCCGCCGTGATCAATGGGGCGTCCAACACACTGACTGAAATTTTAGGCATGGCGTGTGGGCAACATGCCCGTTCGGCGGTGGGGGTTGCGAATTTACCCTTATCGGCCCCTGTTGAAATTGAAATCGTGGTCGAAATATAAACGAAATGTGGTCTTTTTATGTCTGATTTCAACGCGTTAGGATCTTCTTTACCGTCCTTGTCTTTATTAACGGCGGTGGCTTTGGGTGGACTCCACGCGCTTGAACCTGGGCATGGGAAACTCATTATTGTGACGTATATGGGGCAACCGACTGCCCATTATGTGGATATTTTAAAGCTCGGTGGGATTATTACCTTCGCCCATAGCTTGGTTTTAGTGGCGGGGGTATTACTCTTCTTTCTGATTTTTCATTCCTTTGATGTGCTTCACGTCCAAGGTCTGGCGATTTTACAGTTGATTTCGGCTACTTTAGTGGTGCTCTTGGGCTTTAATATGATACGACGCTTTCCTCCCCCTTGGAAATGGTATAGTTCCCTCAGTGCCACGTCCCCTCTCCCCAATGAAGACACCCCTTGTACCACATCGTGTCAACATAAAGCCAATACCAGCAGTGATTCTTTGGTTTTAAATGCACCTAATGCGTGGCAACGTCATAAAGAATTGTTTTTACTAGGTTATATGAGTGGTTTAAGGCCTTGTCCACTGACCTTGTCTAGCTTAAGCCTTGCCATGAGTATGGGGGAATTAAAGGCCCTCGCTTTTGTGGGATGCTTCACGGCAGGGATGGCAGGAATGCTGATGTTATTTGGATTGGTGGGTAAGCTTGGGGGAACAGGCCTGGAACTGGGGGGCCGCCGCTTTGAAGGACTACAAAAAATACAGCGCCTTTTTTTAGAAGCGTCAGGACTTTTGGTATTCATCATGGGGCTTTGGTTTGTGTGGAGGAGTCTGCGTCAATTATTATCGCTCACCCCCTAATTTTACCTTCCCTTATTTTCTATATTTAAGGTAGAATAAGACTCTATTCAAGGTCTTTTATTTCAATGTTTTTTATCCATAAATGAGGATTTTCTCAGATGATGAGTTTGAAACACTGGTTCGAACAGCGACGTATTCAACATAAAACGGCTTTAGATGCTGAAGGCATGAACCGTATTCCTGACGCACAATACGCCAAGCTTTGGACGAAATGCGTGAGTTGTGATGTCCAGCTGAGCAAGGTTGATTTGAAAGCCAACCTCCATGTCTGTCCTAAATGTGGTTACCATCACCGTATTTCTGCCAAGCGCCGTATTAAACAGCTGACCGATGCCTTTTATGAAATTGATGCCTTGCTTTCCCCCATGGATCCTCTTGAGTTTAGCGACACCGAAGCCTATATTTTGCGTCAGACAGATGCTGAAAAAAAGTCAAAATTAAAAGATGCCGTCATTACGGGGATTGCTCGAACAGGTCGTGCTTACTATAGCTTGGCGGTGATGGACTTTGCTTACATGGGGGGATCTATGGGTTCCGTCGTAGGGGAAAAAATCACTCGTGCCGCTGAAAAAAGCCTGGACCTCCATATCCCACTCTTAGTGGTCACCGCGTCTGGGGGAGCCCGTATGCAAGAAGGGATGTTCTCACTCATGCAAATGGTGAAGACCTCCGCCATACTAGGGCGCTTGCATGAAGCGGGGCTTCTTTATATCACCTTACTCACTGAACCTACTTATGGGGGAGTAACCGCCAGTTACGGCACTTTGGGTGATTTGATTTTAGCAGAAGAAGGGGCCAGAATTGGATTTGCTGGTCGTCGCGTGATTGAACAAACCATTCGCCAAAAACTCCCTGCTGATTTTCAAACTGCAGGTTACTTGCAAGAATACGGACAAGTCGACCGTGTCGTCCATCGTCATGATTTACGCCAAACGCTTGAATCCTTAATCTTATTGCATCAAAAAAGTAGTGGCCAGTCCCCTACGAAAGAAGCTTTGGCACTGTTTCAACCTACCCCTGCGATGATCACGTAAAGTGAGCGTCGGATTTTACACTATTCGTTTTAAACTTCATTGAATGGAGCGTCCCCCTATGGTAAGTACACAAGCCTCCCCTTCACAGGCCATAAAAATTCAGCCCTTGGATTTTGAAAAGCCTTTAATCCAACTTAAAAAACAAATTGCGGACTTGGAAGAAACGTCAGCTTCTCCTATTAGTGAGGACTGGCACGTTTTACAAAAACAATTACAAGAGATGGAAGACAAGCTCTATGGAAATTTGACCCCTTCCCAGAAGCTTCAGATTTCTAGACATCCACAACGTCCGAATACCCTAGAAGTCATTCAAGGCCTTTCGCCAGAGACATGGTTTGAACTTCATGGGGACCGTATGGGCAAAGATGATCGTGCCATTGTCGGGGGGATTGCTGAACTGGATGACCGCCCTGTGATGATGCTCGGGACTCAAAAAGGCCGAACGATGAAGGAAAATTTAATTCACAATTTTGGTATGGCCAATCCTGAAGGGTACCGAAAAGCGCTACGTTTATTTCAACATGCTGAAAAATTTAAAATGCCGATTATTACTTTTATTGATACCCCTGGTGCCTATCCTGGGATTGAGGGTGAACAACATGCCATTGGGCATGCCATTGCCCTGAATATTCGGGAAATGTCCCGATTAAATGTTCCGATTATTTCTGTGGTCATGGGGGAAGCCTCCAGTGGGGGGGCCTTAGGCATTGGTATTTCGAATCATATTTATATGTTGGAGCATGCTCAATATACCGTTATCTCCCCTGAAGGCTGTGCCTCCATTTTGTGGAGAGACGCCAGTTTCGCAACCACGGCCGCGGAAGCGCTAAAAATTACGGCCCAAGATTTATACGGTTTTGGTATCTGTGATGCCGTCATTGAAGAGGCTCGTGGGGGGGCGCATTATAATCCATCCTTCACCATAGAACAGATACGAAGACAGCTACAAAATGGTTTAGAAACCCTCTGTTCGATGGAAACTGACGCACTGAAAGAACAGCGTTTTCAAAAGTATCGTCACATTGGAGCCGTGAAAACCGCCTAGAGTTCTTTTGAATCGGAACCTTACTGATGCCGTCCCCCTTGCCTATCTACTCTCGAATTTTAGCTTTAGAGTCTAGTTGTGATGACACCGCCTGTGCCATCGTGGAAGATGGTCGTCGTGTGGTGGTGTCCGTGATTCAAAGTCAGCTGGACGTCCATGCCCCTTATGGGGGTGTCATTCCTGAACTGGCGGCTCGTTCGCATTTAAAACAAGTCAATGCCGTTGTGGCTCATGCTTTAGAAAGCGCTGGCTTTGGCTTAGATGATATGGACGCCATGGCAGGGACGCTGGGTCCTGGTTTGATTGGCTCCCTCTTGGTGGGGGCGAATACTGCCAAAACCCTTGCGTTACTGGCGAATAAACCTTTTTTAGGGGTGCATCACTTACAGGCTCATGTGGCGTCTAATTATTTAGAAAGTGATTTAGCCCCTTCTTTTATTTGCTTATTGGTGAGTGGCGGACATACGCAACTGATTCAGGTGACTGATTATCAAAACATGACGTGCTTGGGAGAAACTTTAGATGACGCCGTAGGCGAAGTCTACGATAAACTCGCCCGTGAAATGGGTCTGGGATTCCCTGGTGGGGCCACTTTAGATGCACTAGCGCAAAAGGGAAATCCTAAAGCTTTTCCGCTTCCTATTGCCAAAACCCAAGCCCCTTATGATTTTAGTTTTTCAGGCCTGAAAACGGCCGCTTTAAAAACGTGGCGCACGCAAGCTCAGCCGTATTGGGACGCTTCGATCCCTGTCCCCACTTCAGTGGTTCAAGACGTGGCGGCGAGTTTTCAATACGCCGTGGTTCAGGCCTTGCTTCGTAAAACGCTTGCGCTGCTTCAAGCGACGGGGATTCAACAAGTGGCCTTAGCAGGGGGCGTTTCCGCCAATACTGCGTTGCGACAGGCCTTTTTAAACTTAAAAAGCCAAGGCATTCACGTGCATCTACCCGCCCTACGTTTTTGTACCGATAACGCGGCGATGGTGGGGGCTTCTGCCTACTTTAACCCGTGGACACGGGAGCGATTGGATGTAGATGTATTTTCTCGCGGTTAATGTGTCGTTCAATAAATAGGACGGCTGATGAGTGTTTTGAGAGGCTATGGAGTAGGCGGTTCGGGCTTTGTTTTTTTGGAACGAAAGAAGACATCGTAAATACCATAGCCTAAACCCAAGATACCTATATATGCCAGTGAAGACTTCAAGGCTTGCTCAGCAAAGGGTATTTTATTCTTTAAGGCTTCCAGAACCTTAGGAATATGTGCATCATTTAGCCAAAGCGTTTTACCCTCTTTAGCCGTTTCAAGCACCTCCTTTACTGTATAAGCTCTATTGACAAAGGCTTGTTTTTCTAAAACATTTAATTTGAGCTCACTAAGATGCTTACCCATTGCGGCTTCAGTAGGTTCTAAAGCTTTAATTTTAGCGAGATCTACAGTTTGTAGTTTCTTATCTAACTCCGTTTTCACTAGGGAATCAATACTGGCACTTGTAAGGCCTAATCCTGCTCCAACAGTCCCTGTAATCGCGTAACCCTGTAAACGGTTATCATGACTTGCTTGTGTATTCTGATCTATATTTATCATTTGAAAAAACTCCTTATCCAACCCACGGCGATTCTAACATAAATTGTCGCCTTTAATATAAACGTCAAAAAGTGAAAAAATAATGCTAGCGAACACCAAGCATATCACCGTCTAATTGAACTTTGTGCTTTTTGTTCATTTCCTTTAGAATGCTAAAGTAAGAATAGTATTGAAAGGAATAATTTAATGATGACGACGACACTAGAAACAAAAAAAATAAACGTGCTGGACCACGGTTTTGTCGAATTGGTGGATGCTTTAGGCAATGATTTAACCGTGGTGAATTCGGCTCGAGTAAGTTTTGGAAAGCGTAAAACGGTTTTGGAAGAAAGCGATGAAAAGTTGATTAAATATTTGGCGAAGCATCAGCATTGGTCTCCTTTTCGTCATGTTCAGTTGCAATTTCATTGTAAAGTGCCTGAATTTGTGGCGCGTCAGTGGTATAAGCACGTTGTGGGGATTGCGTATACGGAAGGACATGGGGCGTATACGGTGGACCACGCTTGGAATGAAGTAAGCCTTCGTTATGTGGATGCCAGCGACTTTGACTTTTACACCCCTCAAGGGGGCTTTCGCACACAATCCGAAAGTAATAAGCAAGCCAGCACGGACGAATTGATTCAAAATGAAGCGCTAATGAAGGCGTATACGGACCATGCCCAAGGCACTTTTGACTTATATAAGTCTTTAGTGGACGCGGGTGTGGCGAAAGAGCAGGCACGCGGCGTTTTACCCTTGAACATTTATACGGAATTTTATTGGACCATTAGTTTGCAAGCCCTGACGAATTTTATTAAGCTAAGAACGCATACGGGTGCGCAATATGAAATCCGTGAATATGCCGATGCCTTGGAACGCTTGACCCAGCTCGTGGTGCCTGTGTCGTACAAGTATCTGCTAGAAGGGTAGGCTGAGTACGTTTTTTCTGGACATGGATGACTCAAGTTACTCCGCCTTGAGTTTTCGGTTCATGAGTGAGCGAATCATCATGTCTTCAGAAATAGGGGTGCCACTGACGGCGTGAAAGACCATTTCTACAATGGGCATATCCAAGCCTAAGGACTGTGCAATGGTATGCACAGCTTTGGCGGCTTCGACCCCTTCCGCAACGACCTTCATATCCGCCAAAATAGCGGATAATCCTTCGCCTTTCCCCAAACGAAAGCCCACCTGAAAGTTACGACTTAAGGGAGAACTACAGGTCGCGAGTAAATCGCCTAAACCCGCCAAGCCATAAATCGTGGTGTCTTCCGCTTTTTGGATCAAACAAAAACGAGCCATTTCGGCTAAACCACGGGTTAATAAGGCCGCTTTGGCATTGTCTCCTAGGGCTTTGGCGGTCATAAAGCCACTGGCAATGGCAAACACGTTTTTAGAGGCCCCTGCCAATTCAACCCCCAAGACATCCGTATTGGTATAGAGCCGAAATTGTCGATCACAATTGAGCATGGCTTGTAAATGTTTCGCCACTTCAAGCGATGAAGACGAAATGGTACAGGCCGTTGGCAAGCCACTTAAAATTTCTTTGGCAAGCGTTGGTCCAGAAAGGACACCAATATTATGCTGAGGAAACACTTCTTTTAACACAACAGACATGGGCTTGAGGGAGGGATATTCTAGGCCTTTAGACGCGTTCACTAAAATGGTCTTCAAGGGGAGTACCTGAGTCATGGCAATGGCTTCGGCGACTTCTCGCGTGGCTTTAGACGTGACGACAAAAATAACGGCATCGGCATCTTGAACGGCTTCTGTTAAGTCAGAAGTCAAATAGACATTTTCAGGGATTTGCATGTCCATCGGAAAATGAATATGGCGATTTGCTTTCATTTCTGTCACTTTTTCAGGATTTCGTCCCCATAAAGTAACCTGTAGAGCCTGTTCACGGGGCTGGCTACGAGCCAACAACCAAGACAACGTGAGTCCCCAGCTTCCTGTGCCGAGTATACAGATTTTTTCAGTGTGCGTTTCTCTCATCATAAAGGGTGACTAAAATCCTTACATCCAGTGGTGACAGTGGGAAGCGTTTCCCTTTAAATTTTACGTTCTGTTCCAGCCATAATTCGTTGGATATTATCTCGATGTCTCAGCAAGACCAATATCGCCGCCAAGAAGCAAAAACCGACATAGGGTAAGGGACTCCCTAAGAAAAAAAGCAAGGGTGCCGCACAGATTCCTGTAATGATAGAGCCTACTGAAACCATACGGGTGCTTAAAATGAGACTCACCGCCAGTCCCCCTAAAATTAAAGACCCTAAAGGGGACAAGGCCGCAATCACGCCCAAGGAACTCATTGCGCTTTTGCCACCTTTGAACTTTAAAAAAATGGATTTTGAATGTCCAATAATGGCGCAGACGCCAACGGCCAAGTGCAGCCAGGAATCTTCTGGCAAGAGTTGGCGTAGTAAGAAAACAGGCAAAAACGCTTTTAAAAAATCAAGCCCATACACGGAAAATCCTGCGGTTTTACCACATAAACGCATGACATTCGTGCCACCCGTATTTCCGCTACCTTCTTGGGTAACATCTATATTGTAAAATAATTTAGCAATGAGATAGCCTGTGGGGAGAGATCCCATCAGGTAAGCGACCACTAATGCCCCCCCCCATAAAATATAAAAAGGCCATTGTGCCAATTCAGCGTGAAGGGTAGTCAACATAAGTAAAAGCGCCTTGTTTAGATGTATTTTTAATGAAAGACTCATTTATTTTAGCGTAAATATCTGATTTGAACCACCGTGAGTTTTCACTTAGCGAAAGCGCTTGGGAATACGAGAAATATCCCAGCCTTTTAACCAGCCTTTTAATTTGGCGCTTTGTAAGTCCCGCGCATGTTCAATGGCATTGGGGGTGGGGAAGAAATGGCCGAGTTGGGTGATACGGAACTGGTTTTCAAAGATATTACGCGCCAAGCCCGTACTGGTCAGGCCTGAAAAGGCCATAAAGGCAACACCTGCCAAATAAGCAACGTAACGGGGGGCCAATCCCAAATCACTAATACTCGCAATGGCTCCACTGAGTAAGGAGCCCCAACTTCCTATTTGAATGAGTCGCCCATTGAGTCGAGGCGTAATCGAATGTTCAAAACGCAGACCAGGGGGTTTAGTATTTAACATTTTCCCTTCGGCTTCTCTTAAAATCATTTGAACAAACATTAAATTGGCAATTTGAGGCACAAGAGAAGAAAGGTTGGCCACCAATTCAACGGTATTAGAACGTTGTCTCGCAAACGGGTCTTCCACGGTTGAAGCTTGCATTGAATCGAGGGAGGCATTGGCCGTCATATTCGCAGGATCATTGGGATTCTTTTCTGACCCCTGAGCTTCTTTTTTCTGATGTTCAGCGTGTACTTTTTTGATCTTCTTAGCTCCTTCATACAATAAGCTTGCTGAAAGCATGGCCAAGGGGAGCACGGCGCCTAGTGCTAAAACATACGCCGACGCATTGGGTAACCAATACGGCGTCGCCTTTAAAAATTCTTGTCGTAAAGCAGGTCTTAAGGTATCGTGTGCAAAGCGCCAATCCGTTACGAGTTTACCGAACATCCAAGCCAACTGGTAACCCCCTGCAATGGTCGAACTTATGGTAGAAACGGCGCCTCGTTTGGCAAGGTAGCTCCACATTTCAGCTTTGCCCAATCCTTGTAGTTTTTGATTAGGAATACTGGCGGGGATATTTAAAAATTTAAGGGATTTTTCAAATAAAGGAATGTAAAAATCATGATACTTGTTGCGTGCCATCTGAGATAAGGCACCAGGGTGAGCCATATGCATCATCCCTTTTTCTTTGCCATGGGCATCTTTAATAATATAATCAGGGTGTGGGAACTCTTTTTGGCTATCGTATTTTCCTGCCAATAATTGATAAAAATTCTTTTCCGTTTTTCCTGCTTGAGAAACGTCCACTTGCCCCATGTGAGACTGGTTTAATGCGGCTCCGCCCATGTTAAGAGAAGTACCCGCCACAAACATGGCTAAACGTGCTTCAATGGGGGCAAAACAAGACGCTAAGTTGACCATACTTCCCCATAAACTAAAGACTTGGGGCGTTTGGTCCAAAGCCGCACTTCGGCTTAAGTAGGCGATGTTCTGGGTTAAAATTCCCGCATTGGCAATGGCTAAGGCATAACGTCCCATCGTACGGTAGCTTCCCTCTTCCTTAGAATGGGGGGCCAAGGCTTGAATAGGGTCTTTTTTCTTTTCTTCCTTTTTCTCTTCTTTTTTTTCTTCTGTTGGCAAAGGTGTTCCTTCAGGCGAAGGAGCTGGTACCGCAGCAGGGGGCTTGGTTCGATTGGCTAAACTTTCAGGACTTAAAGTCCAAAACCCTTGACTGGCGTTGTCTACATTCGTGCTGGAAGGATAGACATTCATGCCGTTAGGACGATGGAATACTTCAGGAGATGCACTTTTTGATCGCCAAGGGGAAGGCGGCATAGGACTAAACGACAGAGACATGGGTGTCCTCCTTCTTTAAAGAGGATTCAGGACGAGCAAAGGGATTCTCCCCTACCGCCATAGTGGCCTTTAACTTATTGGATTTTACTTGTCTATATAAAGACAGCCCAGGCACATAGGGGACGATATTATTGCGGACAAAATCAACAGGCGTCGTTCCATCAGGGTTGTCTCTGTCCCACGTGTGAAGCTGTTGATACTTGGCATGTTCTTGGAGTTGTAAATAAGTGGCGGTGGCTCCCAGTAGTCCACCCCCTACGGCGAGGATTCCCCCTGTTTCCGCACCTTTCATCGCTAAGGGACCCATTTTCAACAAGGCACGATTCACAGGACTATAAACATTACTGTTCATAAATTTATGGAGCGGGACCTGCCAGTCTTTCAAAGTAAAGCCCATGTGGAAGGGCATACCCAATGAAAACGAGGAACGATTTTCAAAACCAGGAATATGGTCTAAGAACCCATCTGCCAAATGGGTATTTTTCAAAAAGCGGAGCACTTGATCTTCATCACCGTGAACAAAGCCTTTGGCTAGGGCGTCTCTCAAATGTTTATGTTCCACATCATCCGCATGAAAAACCGTGGGGTTCATGACATCTTTAAAGAATTTTGAAAATAACTCGCGGTATTCATCGGGATTCAGGAGCTTATCTGCTTCATACCCCATCATTTCAAGCACGGCTTCATGGCCTTTGCCGATGAGTTGAAATCCTTCCGCTTTAAAGAGTTTGTCTTGCTCCGTTTTAGGGTCAAATTTGGCATTAAGCACACTTAAAGGCTGAAGCTTTCCCTGAGCATTGCGCCCCATGATTTGATACCGCAAGGGGTTGGCTAAAAATTGAGCATCGGCCATTTTTTTAGCGGCTTCTAAGTCTTTTTCAGAAAGCCCATTTTTGCGGTACTCATTGGTCAAGGCCTTGATTTGGTTCGCACACATTTTGTCATAGTTCATGACATCAATCATTTCGTTCATGAGCTTATTATTATCAATCATACCACGCACCACTTCGCTGGTATTCAAAGGACTTAAGGTGGATAAATAGGCAATGGCACTCATATCACTACCCGTACTGTCGCCCGACATATGCATAAAACGGGTCGCATGTTGTATCGCTGCAATCACACTACCCTTATCGATTTCAATAAAGGACCCTTCAAAGTAAGAGGCCGTGGGGTCTACTAAATAATTAAAGCCATATTGGTTGGCAATAATTTTAGTGACTTTGTCGAAGACTTCAAAGGTATTGTCGCCACCTGAATTGTTGATTAAGTTAAAGAGAGAAGGTTTTTTAGAGTCTAAGTTGTAGCGAAGCTTGTGTGATGAAGACTTAATTCTCATCATATCCATGCCTTCTTTTTCAAGAAGGGCTTGTACTTCAGGCAATTCACAGAGGTTTACAATAAGATTAATGATCTTAGATTTACCTGATTCTAAAACCGCATCTTTCCCTTTGGCGTTTGGATCCCCCACGTGAATGGCTTTGGCAAAGTCTGCAGGGAAGTCAGACTGCTTATTTTGCCATGTTTCATAAACGCCTTTTAGGTTCGCTAAAATGGAGTGTACCGTTAAGCAGCCATAATCCACCGTGTTGATGTCTTGTAAAAAGGCGTGTAATTCTTCTTTGCTTGCCCCTGATTTTGTCATGGCCTCAATGCGCTTGAGGAACGCTTCACCCATCGGTACCACTCCGTGCGTGGATTGATTCAAGGATTTTTGAGTATAGGCTTTGACTTTGGCCAAACGTTCCTGTGCGGGGAGAAGATGTCCGTCCACGACTTCTAAATGAGGCGAATTTAAAAAAGCGTGATCTTCTGCATTTAGTCGGCGCGTACGGGTATTAAGTAATTTTAAAACAGGGCTAAAATCTTTAGGTTTATTTTTATTTTCAGGGGCCTGGTCAATTTCTTCAATCATTTGAAGCACATCTGCAGTGAGTTTGTCCATTTCCGTCAACCAGACTTGAGGCAAAGCCATCGCGGGTTTGCCCGTGGCAGCACTGCCTGCTTGACTCGGCATTTGACGATCCATTAAATTAACCCACTTGGCACGCTCTTCTGGCGTGGCATTTTTCCAAGTTTTATCGGTAATTTTGGTGGTTTTTTTGATCCATTCCAGTTCTTTGGCACTGAGCTGTTGGGAACGCCAGTAAAGGTGGTCCGTTACCAGTGCTTTGTCATGCCACGCATAATTGCCCTTATACTCAATGACGCGAGGCAATTCTTTCGAAGACATAATTTTTTCATACAGGCCTGTTTTATGTAAAAGCTCATGTAAGCCTGAATAACCCGTTTGAATCATTTCTTGAGGGTGATAGACTTGGCCATCGGCCACGGTTTTACCTTGATACCCATTGATGTTGGCCAATATATATTGTGTCGCCAGATCAGGACGACGGTCATGACCGAGCATCTCAAAGTAACCCATCTGCCCTTTTAAGTCATATAAATGTTGTAAAACCCCTAAGCCCCATACATCATTAGGGGGGATTGCTTCATTATTCGAGTTTATTTTCCAACCCGCCCGAGCGGTATTGGCACTTTCAATAGCGGCTTGTAAATAATACTTTAAAACGCTTTGACTCATATGCGGGAAGGCCGCATCCGTATTTTGTCCCCATATTTTTAAGAACTGATTCAGTTGTTCGGGTTCTAAGTGCTTCGCGTTAAAAAAGCCTAAATCGGTTAATTCTTTGACAATACTTTGGGTAGAAAAATGAGGGTCGTGTTGATGTTGATTGGAATAATTCAAGGCTTCTCGAGACTTGACATTGTACGCAATCGTCAAATAATGTGCCAAACGAGACTTCGCAGAAATATTGGGTTCTACATGATTGGTAGCGGTGGCAAAGTTTTTAAAGACTTGGGTGCCATCCATGTCTTGTAGACGATGAATTTCTCGACCATATTTAAGGAACATGGCCTCCATCATGACTTGCTGTTTTAAGCGCGCCACCGCAACCAATCGATTGGTTTCAGGGTTGGTATGCTTACTGAGAAAATACTTCACGGCAGGACTATTAGCGAACCAAGCATCGCCTTCCGTTTTAAAACGTTTTAATATGGCATCCGCCTGTTTGACTTTTGCCGCATATTGTTCAGGGGTATAGCGAGATTTTTGTAAATCGACAATTTTCATTCGCTCAATATAGGCTTTGTCTTGCGCGTTGAGAGGCCCCACCATTAAACGGTTCAAGACGTGAGGCAAATGAACGACACCATACGCGGCAGGAATGGCCAAGTAACCCACCAGGCTAGGCGGTAGGTTTAAGAGTAGATTTTTCTTTTTTTCTTCAGGACTTGCACTCACCGTGTAAGAAGCGGCATCATCTGGAATGGGGTTTAAAGGGTGATTGATTTCAGGTACCTGTAGATTAATGACCTTTAAGCAATTCAGATAAAGCGAGACGCCTGCTTCGCCTTCTCGTTGACGCAAGGCCTCTAACTGACTACGATTGAGTGTCGTATTCAGGGGGGTCGTAGGCAATGGGGACGAGAGAGAAGGCATGAAAGACACTTCCTTATCAAACATTTAGAGACAGAAATAGAAAAAATAGTCCATTTGAAAGCGCTGAGAAAACGATTCAAAAAAGAAAAAAGAGATTTCAAAAATTAAAAAGTAAAAATCTATGTGTGTGTACACAAAATCTTAGAGCATCCAGTGCATTTGTCAAGCATTAGGTTCTGTTGAGATTTGTTAAGATGCATGATACACTTCTTTAAAAGGAGCGTGTATATGTCTTATTCGTTGAGCCTTAATCAATATCAATGGACACGCATTTATGAGTATTGATGCGGGTTTCCAGAAATTTATGTCAAAAATGAAGCCGTCTGCCGTCGTTTTGTCGATGCGGTTTTTTGGATGCTTCGCTCA
>JBIJBR010000158.1:0-4423 GCA_044345135.1 Vampirovibrionales bacterium | reverse complement strand
CTTCTTTTAAAAAATCCCCAAAATAATGCTTTAAGGTATCCACCGTGTAAGAAGGCGCGTCTAAAGCAGTCACCGTGCCTTCTAAAGGCAGTGCTTTAAAATAATTGTCCAGCCCCAAATCTTCAATAGAGGCCTTTAACAATTCTAATCGCATACGCACAGGCAAAAGCGGATACCCCTTGGTTCGCAATTTTTCAGTTTTGTTGGGGGGACTAGGCGTGGGAATGAAAACGACTTCCCGAAAACCTTGGCTATGCATGACCGCCAGAGCATCCTTCGCGATATGGAGATGCCCCATATGCACAGGATTAAAACTCCCAAAGTAGTAAATCTGCACCAAGGGATTTAATTCAAGGGCAAAATCGCCTTCACCCTTGAAAAGGGAGGCATTTCGCTTAGGCTTGAATAAAAATGAAAAGGCGGTCATGTCGAAAACATTACCTTGTGAATTACGTGAGAGAGAATAAAATAGCACTTAGGCGTTTAAAGGAGAGTCATTAAAAAGCCCTTCGGCTTCCATTTGTTGGCGAAGAAGGGCTTCGCGTCTACTTTGTTTTTGTTGCCGTTCTTGTATTTCTTCATCATATTCTTTAAGTTTTAACACTTGCTCAACATCTAGCCCATAGGCATTTAAGGTCTGTAAATAAACGGGAGCAGCCCCGCGTAGATGAATAATTGCGCCTTCTTCAAGGGCCACAATTTTGTCATAGACATCCACCATTAAACTACGACAAAACACTTCATTGTTTTGAGCATCACTGACATAAAAACCAACGACTCGTTTACGTTCATAGACCAAGCGACTTAATAAGAGAGGCCATTCTTCAGGACAGGGACGGGGGATTTGAATTTCAGCCAAATTGGGTTGCATAGGGAGATGAGCAGTCAGTAATTGATAAAGCATAAGCGAATTCATTCAAAAACCCTTATTGTATTGAAACGAAAAGACATTGAAGCAATTTTCAATAAAATCAATATAATATAGAGTCATCTATATATCAATCAGAGATTTCAAAACCGCTATAAAGGATACAAATCAAGCCCTATATCAATGGGAGGAGCCCCCAAAGTAATTTGGCTACTTGAAATAATATCCGCCCCCGCTTCAGCGTAGGCCTTCACATTATTCAGGGTCATGCCCCCCGATACTTCAATCACCGCACGCCCTGCAATGATTTGTACCGCGCTTTGGATTTCATCGAGCGTCATATTGTCGAGCAAAATCACCTCTGCATGAGCGGATAAAGCCTCTGAAATTTGAGCCAAAGAATCACATTCCATTTCAAGCTTGGCGGTATGGGGCAGACGCTTTAAAATCCAATGGGATAATTCTTGAGGCGTTACCCCTACCGTTTGAAGTAAATTGTCTTTAAACATGGCGGCATGACTGAGGTTATATCGATGCGGAGCGCCACCTCCATCTAAAACGGCTTGCTGTTCTAAATAACGCCAAGCGGGCAAGGTTTTTCGTGTATGGGTGATTTTCGTAGACGTTCCTGCAACCGCTTCTACAAAATGTGAGGTGATCGTCGCCACCCCACAAAGATGCTGCAAAAAATTTAAAATCGTGCGCTCTAGGGCCAAGACCTCCACCAAGCGACCTGTTAAATACCCCATGGGGTTTCCTGCAGGGCATTTTTCTCCTGATGCCAGTAAGGGGTGAAACTCAACGGCAAGCCCACTCACGTGGATTAACGCCGAAACGAGTTCTAAAGCGCTCAAGACACAGGGCTGACGAGGCACCACATGCAATTGAACATGCTGTTGGGCTTGATGAGGGGCATGACGACGTAAGGCATCCCCCACGACGTCCCCTTGACCGAGATCTTCTTCCAAGGCCAGTTCCAAGAGTCGTCTCACATTGGGTGGATAAAACATCAACTCCCCCTAAAGCCTATAAAATACCAGGGACAATCCATTTGTCGATGTCACGGTCCCAACCTGTTAAAACTTCTTCAGGCTTAAAGTATAAAGCAATTTCGCGCTTCGCGCTCTCTGCAGAATCGCACCCATGAATCACGTTCCGCTGAGGAGCCTGCCCAAAATCAAAGCGTATGGTTCCGGGTTCTGCTTTTTCAGGGTCGGTATTGCCAATGACACGACGACAGACGGCAATGGCGTCTCTGCCTTCCCAGACCATGGCGATCAAAGGACCGCTGGTAATGAAATTAACCAAGCTGGGGAAGAAATCTTTGCCGATATGTTCCGCATAATGTTGATGCGCCAAGGCTTCGGTGACGCGTAACATTTTTAAGGCCACCAATTTCAAGCCTTTTTGTTCAAAACGCAAAATAATATCGGCGGTTAAGCCTCTTTGTACCGCATCCGGCTTAATCGCCACAAAACTTTGTTCAATATGGTCCATGATTAAAAGGTCACTTTCATAACACGACAACATGGCTTAATTATACCACGAGGATATTTTGATGGCACACCCGTTTATTATGGATCGCTTAAAACAATCAGGAGGGCACTTACCCTCCTGATTGAAATGAACTTTGAAAAGATCTCGCTATTGAACAGGGTGACCTAAAGCTTCTATCTTTTTTGTCATTGTCTTTATATTCTTTAAGACAAGACGTTCTTGTTTTTTCGCTTCCACAGCATCCGCTTGATTAAATCCTGCAAGACTATAAAAAAAACCGGGGTCTCTTTTTTTGGTAGTATCAGAGAAAGTTTGTTCCGCCAAGTTGACCTTTTCTGGATCTATTTGAGTGATGGAAATGTTGGGTAAAAGAGTTCCCTCAGAACACAAATTCTGCTGCATTATGATTTTATTTATACGAGGATCTTCTTGGAGAGAATTATGGACAGAAGCATCCACTTGACGAGAATTTTGATAAAGTTTTGAGTTTCTTATTTCATTGGTGTAACCGCTTACGTCGCCTTTATTAAAGCGTACCAGTGCTGTTAGATTTGGACTACTTTTTATGACTGTAGGAATACCCCCAATGTCTACCTTTTCAAACTGGTTTACTTGCGCTTGTCGAGAAACAAGAAAAGTATCTCCTTGCGTTAATTTATCTAAATTTTGAGTCGTTTCTTTACAAATCCATTTTTCGAATTCCTGCTTCACCGTTTGAGCTTTTTGTACCACTGGAGCAGGTAAAGAAGATTTCCCTCCCTTCATGAGCTGGGGTTCACAATTATGACTGCAACCTGCTACGAACGAAGCCAGCCCCCCCCCTATTAAAAATATTTTCATATTAATGTTCATAGCATTTTCCTTTCTGGTGAATGATTTAAGTGTCTGTCTTTGTGAAGACAAAAGCATAAAGCACTGTAAAACCTAGCGTGTGCTAGGTCGTGCTATTTTAGCTTTAAACTGTTACAAAACGTCATCAAGCAGCATGGGCCATCCCCTAAACGCCTAGAAAAGCTATTCGGCTTCTATTTCTTTCATAATCTCAGGGTAAAAGACTTTTAATTTTTCTTGAATGAAGTTGGGACTTTCCCCCGCTTGAATCGCCATAATCCCTTCAATCATCATGGTGCGTTCATGAACCACGTGCTTGGTTTTAAATTTCACATTACTGCCCATGGGAATAAACAAAAGGTTCGCGAAGGCCACCCCATACACCGTTGCCACGAAGGCCACGGCGATCCCTGAACCGAGCTTAGACGGGTCATTTAAGTTTTCCATGACGTGAATCAACCCTAAAACGGCCCCGATAATCCCGACCGTTGGCGTAAAGCCCCCCGCCGTTTCCCACACTTTCGCGGCGGCGCCCATTTTTTCTTCATAAATGGTCAGTTCCGTTTCTAAAAGATCTCTTAAAAATTGAGGATCCGTGCCGTCGGTCATTAATTCCATGCCCTTTCTTAAAAAAGGGTCTTCAATTTTGGTGATTTCATTTTGAAGGGCCAAGATGCCTTCTTTTCTCGCGCGTGTGGCCAAGTCAATCAAAAGCATCATCATGGATTTGGGATCTTGCGCATGCCCTTGAAAAATCAAAGACAGCGTACCGAGCCCGTCCTTCAATTCAGCAGGGGTAAAGGACAAGACCGTCGCCCCAATGGTCCCGCCCATAACAATAATAAAGGCGGTGGGCTGAACAATCGCCATAATGGAGCCACCTTCTAAGACTTGGCCCCCTAAAATAGAGCCAAAACCCAAGACAATACCAATGATTGAAAAAATATCCATAAGAC
Source organism: Vampirovibrionales bacterium (assembly GCA_044345135.1). Classification (GTDB taxonomy): domain Bacteria; phylum Cyanobacteriota; class Vampirovibrionia; order Vampirovibrionales; family JAJTHC01; genus JAJTHC01. The sequence goes on along the minus strand of JBIJBR010000158.1, from coordinate 271 downwards.
GTGCGTGACTCTTTCTCTCGCTCAGAATCTCGCTCAGGGTGAATAAAAAGGCGAAGACACCCTAAGCATTCTAGTATTAATGGCATTATGGCGGATGCTCCGCGTGTCGTGGGGGACTTCGTCTAAATTTACATTATTAAAGTGAGTCTCGCCGACCTGTATACAAACACGGATTTTTAATGTCGTTAATGCTAAACTAAGCAGAGTTATTGACCTTAAAGGAACGTACAATGACCTCCACCTGGATCGACCAGCTATTACAGGGGCGCAC
>JBIJBR010000241.1:0-15101 GCA_044345135.1 Vampirovibrionales bacterium | reverse complement strand
ATAAGCGCCCATTGACTGTCAGTTAAGGGTTTATAGGCCATTTTTCAAGGTGTCCAAAACAAATAATAATACCCTCTATTCTAACACAAACTTACCGTATTGGTTCTACCTCTTGTTGTTGAACCTGATGTCCATGGCTTAAGAAAGCCTTGCTTGTTCAGGGCAATAATATCTAAAGGCAAGCAATGTTCCACAATGCCTTTGGGGGTGCCGTTCCAGCCATGCCGACCGCTTCCATAGCCTCCCATGTGTAAGCCTCCTTTTCCTGTGGATTTACCAAAATCATTACCTTTAGTCTAGCAGAAGAAGTCCCCCTCAACAAAACGAGTCATGTGGCTTTGTGTTAAAATAAGTTATGCTTTAAAATTAGAACAATGGAAGATGCCCCCTATGCTAAACGATGCTGAAATTAGAGAAGTCACCAAGCTGATACAAGAAGGTAAGCTCCTGCCTGATAAATACCGCTTTTTGCTATTTGATGACAAACGGGAAGTAGAATTGGTATGGAACGGTAAAACCGCCGATGTGTGCAATGTGGTACTGCCCTTTCAAACCATTGAACAGGTGGATGAACCCCGAAACGAAGCTGAAATAGCCTTACAACTAGGCTTGTTTGACCAACATTCAGGCAGGCAAAGCGGGGGCTGGCACAACAAGCTGATTTGGGGAGACAACAAGCTGATTTTGTCTTCATTGAAAAGTGGGGCGTTGCGGGAAGAAATTGAAGCCCAAGGGGGATTGAAACTGATTTACATTGACCCGCCCTTTGATGTGGGGGCGGATTTTAGTATGGATATTGAAATAGGGGGCGAAACCCTAGGTAGTGTCGACATTTACTTAAGCCATAAACAAACAGAAGCAAGATGAACAAAAGACAAATAAGCCACATCTAATTTATCGTAACGGGTTGCCATTCGTCTGAAATTTTTAAGGTCTTTAAACAAGTTTTCTACCAAGTGGCGAGCCTTGTAAAGGAAGTAATCGACTTGACGAGGAGCCACCGCATTGCTTTTATTGGGGATGACCACTTCAGCCCCCATGAGGCGAATTGCCTCAAATATTTGTTCTGAAACATAGCCCTTGTCCGCCAAAACCGCCGTGGCTTCAAGCCCTTTTAACAAAGGGATGGCTTGGGTTGAGTCGGAAACCTGCCCTGCGGTGACGATAAAGCGAACGGGGTTGCCGTGGCTGTCACAAACGGCGTGAAGCTTGCTCGTATAGCCCCCTGACGATCGTCCTAACGCTTGTTTTCCGGCACTTTTTTTGCCCCTGCTGAACACTGGTGGGCGCGAATAATCGTCGAATCAATCATAAGCCATTCGGTATCTGCCGATGTGGCAAGGGTGTTGAAAACCATTTGCCAAATGCCTTGTTTCGCCCAACGAATGAAGCGCTTGTGAACACTGCTCCACTTGCCGTAATAATAGGGAAGCGACCTCCACCTTCCCCCGTTTCGCCCCATCCATAATACTGCTTCTACAAAAAGACGGTTGTTTTCGGCAGTGCGTCCTCTATGATGCGACTGACCAGGTAGAGCATCTTTTATCTGATTCCATTGGGTTTCAGACAACTCGTATTGAATATAATCGTTCATAATAAATCCCTCAAAACAACTAGATCTTGGATTTATTATATCATTATTTATATGTCGACACTACCTAGCCAAGTATCCAACTCCACCATGTGCAATTTGTCGGGGTCATGTTGAGTCGGTAAATAATACTCAGACAACGCCTCAACAGGTAAGCCTGACTCCTGTAAACGGGTCAAAATCCGCTGGTTCGTGTCGTGAATCAGTGTCGCCACATCATTGATCGCTTGCGTGTAGAAAGGAGCCGACTCCCCCCAGTCCGCCAAATCCGCAATCTCCCCCAACGCGCCACCGCTATTTGTATGCTCCCACACCTGCCGTGCCACCAATAACGAGATGTTCTTCTCCACCCCATTCACCGTAAGCGTCTTGTTCGTAAACACATTCAAATGAGCGTTCGACTTGTAAATCACACGCTCCAACGCCCCATTTAACTCCATCGCATAACGCCGTTCAACACTGGTGAAGTCTAAGTCCTTGTGGTTACGAGTCACATCATAATTGATCAACTGCTCGAACGCCACCGCAGGGCTATTATACTTGGCGAGGTTCTCTTGAAACGCCGTAAATAGCCGAGGAGAACGCTCCTTGGCTTGCACAATCGCCAAGCGGTGCATGGCAACATGAGCCTCAATCTTCTTCTTGGCTTTGGAGTAAGTGTCAAAAAGACTGCTGTTTGGATTATTGTCACGCATAGACTCCAACGCCTTGACCAAACCTTCCGCCTCTTCTTTACTTAGATTCTTAAATAAATTCGCCAACGTTACAGGACACTTAGACATCTAATCCCCCTTTGCCAAACAGTTAATGGCGGCTTGTATTACATCATCAGGCTGGTTGAATAATTGAGCAATCGCCTTCGCCTCAGGAGGATTGACCCCCTCTAAAGAAAGCCCCAATAAAGACTCCTTCACATCCAGACTATCCAAGTCTTTGACCGCCATTGCCTTCGCCTGCACCAAAAGCGCATCCGCCGTTTTTCGACGCTCCTCTACAGGCTTGTCATAATCTTGACGATCCACAATATCACGCACCGCCTTTTCAGAATCCGCTAAGATATTGTCCGACGAGACTTTCGTTGCGGGAGACTTGGGAATAGGGGCCACATCATCATAAACAGAAGGCCCCACACGCAATTTATCCGACGCATCCAAAGTCGCTTCCGCTTGAACCACTTCTTTGATTCGCGCCTTCTTTCCAAAATACTCATTCATCGTGGCGGCCAACATATCGCCTTCTTGAGGACTTAAGCCTTCATCCACCAACTCTTGAAAACGAGTAGGGGTATGCCCCCCAATTAAATCATAGGCCTCCAAAGCACTCGCCACTTCTTTAGGCGTTGCTCCCTCATCATATAAGTCTTGAAGCACACGCTTAAAACCATTTGGGGAATCCGCCAGTTGATTGACACGCCGCGCCTGCAAGTCAATCTCTGCAAACACATCATCGGCCCCACCCTCTAAGACGTCCCCTAAAGTCTTTTTTGTAGGCGTCAAGGCATTGAAAGGACTCTCCGCCATATCCACATCACCTAAAAAGCCACGGCTTCTTGCGTCTAAATCCATCTCTAAATCATCTATATTGAGATCCCCACCCCCAAAGGCTTCTTTAACACGCGTGTTAATACTGGAAAGATTAAGCTTGCCGTCCTGTACCAAAGGGCTACGAGTGGGGGTAGAAGCCTTGGCCACCATAGACGGGCTTGGAGCCACCTCATCCACCGAACCACCGACCGCATTCGCCACACTTCGAGCACCACCCCTCGCGCGTGACGCCGCCGAAACCGCAGTGTCCACACCCAAAGAAGCCACCGTACCAATGCCGATATTCAGGAGCATATTGTTTCGAACAAACGCCCCATACTGCTCATCCTTAATCGACCCTGTATCCGCCGACAATTTGCCATATAGCGGATCAAAAGCCAAAGACTCCCCCACGTTAGACAAGGTGTGAGGCAACGCTTTTTGAATGGCGAACCGAGATACAGCCCCACTTAAACCAGGGGCTTCCATAGCCTTTGTCCCTACGTTGACCGCACGACCCACCCACTTTAAAGAAGACGCCCCGCGCAAGGCCGCTCCCCCTAAGCCCGCAATCAAAGGAGCCGTGCCGAGCGTTATCGCTTCAACCGCCAAAATATCTAAACCACCCCCAAAGATTGTCGCACCGAAACTTACTAGACCGCCGACCGTAGAATTACCCATATACTGCCGACTTAAATTATCCAGCTCCGTCATACGCTTTTGACGGGAGACATACCGCTCCGCTTCAATCGCCCCCATAGGACGGTTGAAATTAAACTCCGAACCATACGTGGACTGTAAACGAGAAGGAGACATAATCTCATGACCCAAAGCAAGATCACGAGCATTATCTTGAGCACCCGCCCACCGATTATAACCCGTCACCCCAAAGCTATTGAGCCAGTGATATTCTGAAACATTCTGCCACTGAGACAATGTGCTAGGCGACACCGCCTTCTTACGGTTGTAATCAATCAACCCTTGGTTAGAAGGGGCGTTTTGAGAGAGCGACTTATTATCATCAAAGACCGTCTGTGATCCAAAATTAAATGCCTGCGCCATGAGCTCTATCTCCTAATTCCCCGTATGTACCTTAGCGTAATTTGACAATAAGCGGGTGTTTTGTTTCCATGACTCACTCGCTGTAATATGTACATGGTCCGCATGATCCTTCGCAATGTAAATTTGCAAACTGGGGTAACTGGCTTTAAGTTGCTTTGAAACAGAATTAAAAGAAGGGGGTAAAATAATCTGACCCACACGCCCACTTTGAGCCAAAGCATTCAACGTGACTTTGGCGGCCTCACTAGGTTTCGTCATATCTAAATCTAAAGATAAACCCCTCACATGGGAAGAGCCTGGTGCACCACCCACAGAAGCATTGTGGGCAGCATCGCGATAGGCACTCGTAATCTTAAAAGCCTTTGCTTTTTCAGGCAAAGGCAAGCCCCCCAACCACGCCACTGTATTCTGATTGTAGTGGACATCTGACGTATACGAAAAGCCAAGGCTACTTGCCATATTCTTTTGAGGGATAATGGCGGGCTTGTTGGGATCATACCCCCTCACCGCAGGAGTCAGAGGAGGCCGCAACATCTGGTTAAAATTATTTAAAAAGGCTTGATCACGCTCTTTGTCATCATGGCTTTTTTTCCCCGTAAAATACTCAACAACCTGACGCTTTGAAGCACTGTCTTTATTTGAGGGATTAGAAGGATTAGAAAAATTAGGATCCCCGATAGACTTCGCAATCGTGGCATCGGAATAATATACACGCCCCGCAAAAGAAATTAGATTTTCAAACTCTCTACCACGACCATTTTGATTTAACCGATTCGCATAGACCCCTAATGCGGAAAGCTTACCATCCTCCCCCTTGTGGGAAAGAAGAAGATTCTGCACACTTTTTCGCATAGCGGGATCCATAGAAGGTGCACCCAACGCTTGGGCTAAAAGTTTCCCACGGTAAGCCACATCCACATGAGCCAAAGCATTTAACCAAGGTTTATCTAACAGGCTGGCCACTTCCTGATACGCCTTGACTTCGGCGACATTCTTTGAAAGTCCATTTTGAACAAATAGATTTACGGCCCCATTTATATCCGACGCAATAGCGTAGCCATTCATAGAATTAGCTTCGGCATTATGCTTAATACGCTCCACCCATTCAGGCTTGAATAAGATACGAGGCACTGTACCTGTTTGAGCAGATAAACCCATCAAAGCACCCATACCATGCTCCCCAACAAACTTATTTGTTTCCTCCACCGTGTTCGGGAAAGGAGCGGGCTGGTCCGCATCCAAGACCTTTGAGTAAAGTTGTACCTTAGACATATAATAAGGGTCTTTCGGATCCAACCCCTTGATCTGCTGTTGGGCATACGCTTCGGCCTCATTAGGGGGAAGTAGTATGAGCTTCTTACTTTCTTCCCCGCCCCAAGCCTCTAACGTCAAACTAGACATAGCTGAATTGATCGCTTGACGCTGCATAGGATCTAAGTTTTTATTCTTCACAAACCGCTTTAAAGAATCAAGAGAGGCTAAAACACCAGGGGTGTAGCCACCCGCTTGAGCTTGTGCCGCCATATCCTTAGCTTGATTCAGCGTCGCCCCTAAATAGGTGTTAAACTCCTGCTCTTTTTGTCGTTTAACCGCTTCTTTTTCCCGACCAATGTTATCCATAATACCTAGTTTTTGTTGGTTAATCTGACCAAGATACGGTAAAAGCTCCTTGCTTTTAGATAAGGCCTCCAAGTTTTTCTCCAAAGCATTTAAACCCACTAAGCGTTTTTCAGGATCTACTTCCCCTGCAATACTGGTTTTAGCAGACTCCACTAAAGACAATATGGCCTGTTGACCAAAACTCTGATTGATTTTTGTCGTAGTCTCCAACCCTAAAACACTCAAACCCTTCATGTGTTCACCGTACTGACGCACGACTTTTTCAATATCCTTCACGGTAGAAGCGGGCGTAATGCTCTGTAAATAAGACTGCTGTACGGCTTCTTCTTTAACCAAAGTGTTATTGACTAAAACACCATGCTCTGTTGTAAGCCGTAGTAATTCAGCCCCTGTTTTCGCATTAGCCACCACCCCTTGGGACTGCGTTGTATAATTCGCTAAACGAAGGGCATTGTATTTAGAGCGATAGGATGACTCCGCTTCTTGGTTTTGAAGGGTGTACTCATTCGTCAAATCAGTTATAGACTTACGAGCCCCATTCACATCCACCCTACCCTCGGCATCAACTTGCTTGAGTTGAAGTTCTAAAGCCCCGCCTCTAGTCTTAATATCCTGTTGCAATAAGGTTAAGTCTTGAGAAGCCTCAACTTCCTGCAAAGCACTACGCGTCTGACTAAAAGCATTTGCAAAAGACTCCAAGCCCTTCGCCAAGCCTGACGCATCCGTCACCGCCGTTTGACTGACCGACGCACTAGGCGTCCCCACCACCGCATTCTGTTCCGTAGGTAAATATAAATTAGTAGAATTTTGATTAGCACTCACGCCATAGACTCCTTAAGCAAAAAGTTCTGAGGACCAACTGGATGTTCGAGAAGACGAGGACAAGGATCGCGCAGGAATAGGGAAGTCCGCTTTCCCTCCACCACTAGGTATCTTGGCTTGCTGACTATAAACCGCTCCCGCCGTATCCGCAGCACCCCCCAAAGAATCCAAGAGCGTCGTCATAAATAAACCACTACGGCTGGCACTGTTGTCCATAATACGGTTATCTAACTCATACATCTGCAAGTCACTTTGATACAAACCTTGGCGCATACTGAAATCACGAAAGCCTTGGTTTTGAGACTCCGACTCCAAGACGCTCCCACTCATCGCCAAGCCACCCCCCAAACGACTCATCATCGCTTGACCCAACATCTCACCCAAACGCATAGAACCAAGCTGTCCTTGGCTTTGACGTTGCTCTTCAAGCATCAACTTATTATTCTGTAAACGCTGCGCTTCCAACTTTAAAAGACGGTTCTTTTGAATCCCTTGAGAGATACTCCCCACTAATTTCCCTACACCGCCCGCAACTAACATCGCTGTCGCTGGATCCATCACATAACCCCCTCTCTCGCTAACATCGGTAAACGGTCTTCAAAAGGCACGGTAAACCCCAGTGCCTTCGCAAATCGCTCACACACCTCGAACTCATAAGGTGTGCGCCCTGTAATCGTCGCCACCTGTGGATTTAAATCACTCATCAATAAGCGAAATACCTTTAAAACAAGCTTGATCGGAGCCTGCGCCGTAATCACCGCCCAGGCCTCCCTAAAGCCGTCCGCACGATAAAACATACCGAAGCAAAATAGACGCCCCCTTGTGGGATGCAATACGGTAAAGGAAGGCGATTGCTCCATAATCTTCCAATCATGCCAATCTTCTGAATCCCCTAGCACACCAAGCGTCCATAAATCGGCATTGAGAATGTTTCTTAAACCCAATAGATGCCCTGTTTTAAAAGGGATTATTGTCGCAAGTTGTTCTGAATGAGATAGGCGATACCTGTCAAGGTGAACGGCGTGGGTTGATCTACCCATAACTCAATCGAAACCTCCTTAGTTTGACGCTGACCTAAAACGGAGTGCGCTTCCAATACACCTGTATATAAAGGCAACGCCCCAACACGCAAGGTATTGTCTCGTATAACGGGAATGAAATCACTTTTCGGCACATCCGCCTTAGGGTCGGAACATAAGTTTACGCCCAAGCTCTGATACACTGATAATACCACACTAAGGCCCCGCTTGTCCTGCCCTAAGTTCGTTCCTTTAGGGTTCCCATTAGGAATATCAAGGGTCGTCACCGAGCGACGATAAGGTAAACCCACCACCACACGACTAGCGGGCGAAGCCAGTGTCAAAGTGCCACCACTCACAACAGCCCCCTCCACAGGACTGCCATCAGCCATAACCGATAAATCCGCAATACCATTGTAAATCGACAAGCCCGTCCACGTCGTTGTTGGACTACCACTGGTCTTAATCGTAGACAAATCACTAAACACGGAGTTCAACGCAAGGGTCTCACCATAACGAGTCGCATCATATTCATCCGTCAATCGCTCAAGGAACACTCCCTCACTTCCATTTAAAGTACGACGCGTCACAAAATAAACAGGCGAGTAAAAGTTTCCACGATCTGTAAAAGAAGCCATATCTAAAATAGTCGGGTTGCCCCCTAGGGAATGCTTGCCCTATGCCAAGAACTTCTGATCCAACTGAATCCCTACATTTAAAAGGGTCCCGTCCGCACAACGTAGCCATGCACCAGGTGAAGGAACCGTAACCCCCACCATTTCAACAATGGAAGCACCTAATAGATGTTTCCAATACACGGAAACATCACTGGACGCATAACTGGTACTACCATTTGAATTAAGAGACGGCGTAAGGCTATACAACGCACGACCCAAGCCCTGACTATAATACGCAGAATCCGATAATGAAAAAGGACGAACTCTAGAACAAGCCCAATCTGCTCGAAGCGTAGCGTCCACATCCGCAGGCGTTAGCTTATTTAGTCTGTATGGCGTACACTCCCGCCGTTGTACCAATCAATAAATCCGTGTGAGACCGCAACCATAAAATCTTAGGAGGCGTTGCCCCCTCTAAAGTCGCTGTAATCGCACTGGCACTGGTGATCGTATCCGTTAAAGTACCCCCAGACCCCGCACGAATGGTAGGACTAAAACGATCCGTGGTCCCAACCACCGTCGTCCAAAATGTTTGAGGGTACGTTGAAGACCCCCCATAGATCAAACGGTTCCCATGAAAGCAAACCGCAGAAGGATACTTCAAAGTCGAAGACCATGCCCCTAAACGCCAGACCGAAGTTACCGAACCCGTCGTCGGTAAATCCCTATCCGACTTGTCCACCGTCACCACAGTGCTTGACGTGAAAACCGTAATCGTCCCCCAATACCAAATCCCTGAAACCTGAAACCGAACCTGCCGTCCTACATCGGTGGAGACAAACGTCGCCTTGCTCGCCGATATTCTAAACGTGGTGGCAACAAAAGTATCAATCGTCCAAATGTTGGCCACATCTATGTTTATATCTAGGTATGGGCCGTCTTGATTCGCAACAGTTGTCAATGTCCAACTATCATCCGCAAATCGGTTTAAACGACGGGGCGCATAATTAGGATGCGTGATAAATAAAACATCATTCTTTTGAGCAAACCTTAAATCAGGAAGCTCGGCTTCTGTATAAGGTAAGACCACCTCATAAGGAGAGCCCGTCACTAGAATAAGAGCATCACTACGCCAAAAGCGCACATACCCCTCACCAATCTCTACAAGCAAATTTAAGTCCGCATTCAACGTCTCAAACTCTAACGCTAACGTAAATTTATTAAACTTGGCCTGACCCACAAATACCGTGCCAGGACGACTCACCATCGCCCCACTCACCGAAGGGATCATATTTAAAGACTCTTTTATAAACGTTTCACGCGCCTGTAAATCTAAACGGTTATGAAAGAGCGGACTAACCGCACCACTTGCAAAACTGGTCTGAGCGTAATTAGAGGGTAAAGGCACGGCGATAACCCCCGCGAGACTCTAGCAGCACATCCTGCCCGATCGTCGGAACACCACCTTGCTTAGAATCCGTGAACTTGGCAAAACCCACATGACGTTGTTTATCTTGACCATACGCCTGTCGTTCACCCCCTGTACGCCCATAGAACGCCGAAAGATCAAACGCCAACGTGTGCACCAATGCCTCCACAAAATAAGCAGGAAACGTCTCCACACCCACACGGGCCGTATAACTCAAATACGCATCCGCTGTATCCGTGTACAAACCATCCTTGTGCCTTGCGAAATCATGCAAAATCACCTGATAAGTACTTGGCACAAATACCCTAATAGGACGCAAGCAGTCCGAGGGCAAAGCATAAAGGTGTGACCAAGGGGGGATGTCTGAAACAACCCCCACTAAAGCCAACAAATGCTTAGGAACCGATGCAAAACTCCAATTAAAAGAACTTAACAACAGGTCCACCGTGTGCTCATACTGCGACACCGCACGGCGAGCCGACTCCGACTCCTCTGAAAGATCTGAGATAGGAGCTTCGCCCAGCAAAGCCAATGACCGATTAAGAAGAGTCGTGACGGAATAAACCATGGTTTAAGTCGTTCCTACAGAGTAGACCAAGTTACCACTAATGATCGCACCAGGAGTCGCCGCGGAAGCACCGACCGTCGCCACAATCGGCGTGGCCTTAGCTCTATCGCGAAGAGGCCCAATAGGCATACGAGAAGCTACGTCAAAGTTGGCACTTCCAGCGGATACCGAAGAAGTAGACGCCATGAAGGCAGCAATAGCCGCCGCGACCACCGTACCGTCCCGTTGAGTGAATCCTTTATGACCCACCACCAACGTAGAAGTACCACCCAAGGCTTGCCACACAATACGACTCTGTGGCAAGAGTCTCGCACCTGTAGGAAGGTTACCCAATACAATCGAATCCCCCGCCAAAAAACCAGAAGCAGGAATCGTATAAGTGAATGGAATCGTCGCCACACCCGAACCCGAAGACGAGTAGTGGGCTAACGTTTTTCGAGTCCCTGTTTGAGCCGTAATCTCGGCAGAATTAAACTCAGGCATAATTATCTAGAACCTCATAGATTAAAGGAAACACATGACAAGACTAAGCTTGAACGAGAATCTCATAACAACCACGTTCATCTAAACGAACATAGTCAATCTTGCTACGGCAAGTGACGGTATCATGATCATCAAAATCAGCACGTTGGTTGTGATACACCCACTTCATCTCTTCTTGAATCACACCTACATGAGTCGGCAACCACACAGGTAAACGTCGAATAGCACCCGCACTAATGGTAGGATGACGACCAGGAGCAATGGTAAGAAAACGAACATTACCATAACCAATCAACTTATCACCCATCACCATACGATCCGTCACACTCGCCTTGCCACGGTTCTCAATATCATCCGCCAAAGACTGAATGTCTTTCTGAGACAGAATCATATACGCCTGAGTCCCAAACTCATCCACCGCATCACCGAAAACCAAGTTGTTTTCCATGAGTAAGTTTAAAGCACGGAACTTCTCCACGTTCAAACCCGTGGTCCCTGAACCCGACTTACGAACTGTATCTAAAACACGGTTATTTGTGGTGTTGAAGACACGAGTTGTCTCCGCATCCCCAGCAATTTTAACCGTTACAGGGTCATAATAACGCGTGAGGAATAAACTGTTCTTCGTCTTGTTCCAAGCATCCACCATAGAAGGCACTTTATCAGAAGCGGGATCATAGGACTGGCTCTCTTTATCTTGACGATAAATCGCAACCTGCTTCTTGAACTCCTTGTAGTTGTAACGCAACTGCTCAAAGGTCTGCTCTTCAAAATTGTCCGTCTCAACCTTCTTCGTCACTAAATCAAATTCACCCAACTCCCCAGCAAAATCCAACCAACCATCGGTCGCATTATTCAAAGGAATAGAAGTCACCTTGCCGTCCACTAAAGCGTTTTTTTCACGCGCCAAAACTCTAAACGAATCCGCAAACTTAATCTGTTGCAACTGTTCAACAGGAAAATCAGCCGTAGCCATCATAGTACCACCCTCCACATTAGAAGAATAAACACTTGGATGAATACAGCATCTTAGGTCTCCAAATCCCTAAGCTGCGAACCGCACTAAGCGGTCTTTTGTTTGCTCTTAACCAACTCCATATAACGCGTCTGGTAAGTCGCATACTCGGCATGATTAGGGTTCATTAAAACCTCGCGATGCTCCGTCATAAAAGCCTCAGAAGTAGGGTAAGTGTACGCATCCGTCACGGTAGAAAAACTCCCCTCAACAAAAGCGGACTCCCCAAAACGCTCGGCGATCGCATCAAACCCCTTAATCAAAGCCACAGAACTCCCTAAGTCAGGACTCGAACGCAAAACGTCCAAAGCCTCATCTGAAAAAGTCCCCTTTAAAAGCTGGGCGATACGAGGCATCTTCTGCTCATAAGCATCCACACCCCACTCGGACTTCAAAGAATCTAAGGTCTGATCCCGCAAGGCTTCTACACCTTGACTAAACGCACCCACCGACTGCGCCACAGAATCATCTAAACTTTGCAAATAGCCCGATACCAACTTCTCCACTTGCTCTTGATTTAAGCCCGCCTCCTTGGCAACCGCTTGAAAATCTTGAAGCAAAGGACTCTCAGGATCAAACTCAACGTGCTGTAAGCCTAATTCAGAAGCAAAGCTATAATCCAACTCTTGAACGGCGTCCGCTGGCTTTTCAGAATCCACCTCACTAGGGGTTTCAGAAGCATCCCCTTCCTCACCCTTTGGAGCCGTAGGTAAAGACCCTAAGGCCTCATCAAAAGCATTAGATTTAGAAGACGGCAAGTCCTGCGGATTGGGGGAACCCTCAGGACTTGACTCGGAGGCGAAAGGGACCCCCTGATCCGCGCTTACGGAACCTTCCTGTTGCTCTGATAAAATCACTTCTTCTAAACTCATTAGACTAAATCCCTTTCAGTTAATTCAGCAATATCTAATAAATGATGCACAACAGACTGCCTGCCTGAATGGTAAATTACTTTGTGCGGATCGCCAGCCCCCAACTGAAAAGGATCCACTCCCAACATAACATATAGCGTAAGCTCTGACAAGACCTTTTTACCTATATCCGTCTTTAAAAAATCAGATAAAAACTTACGTCGTATTTGAGCCGTCCAACCCTTACGGTCAAACCAAGCCTTGATTTTATGCAGCGACATTCGGTGGACCTCCCGCCCCTTGCGTTTGAGCTTGAGCCAACGCCGCGTCTCCTTGAGACACATCCTTGTAAGCCGACCCCAACTCCTTCGCTTGAGCAGAAGCCTGCGCCTCCGCCTGCTGTTGTTGACGTTCTTGACGCTGTGCATCCCTATCCTCAGGATCACGCAGCACACGCTTAGATACCCCCAACGCATCCGCAATAAATGACATCGTGGCATCCGCGTCTATATTATCCGTCACTTGAGGAGACACCTGCGCCAATACCTGCAAATACTGAAACATCCGATCAAACGCCCCTAACTTAGAAGAACGCTGTGCCTGCGCTAAAGGACTCAAAAAGCTTACACGCAACTTACTCACTTCCTCAGGAGGCGGTTCAATAACCCCTTGCCGCGCTAAAATATGAAAGGTACGCACCACTAACGCGTTTAAATCGCTGACCGCACGCCCTAAGTGAGGCGCAAACTGCCTTAGACGACTCTCGTAACGCTGCGTGCTCTCCGTCGCCGACATCTCCGCGCGCTTGTCGTCCAACAACAAATCCACAAAATACAAAGCCTGCACCATGCCCTCACGCTGACGAGCCACCTCAAAAGAAACCGCGGGATTCGCACGAGTGTCCAAAGGAATATACCCACCACCCTGTAAGAAGCTGTCATAATAATTCAAAGCACCAGGCGTCATGTTGATCGCCTCGCCCATAAAGCCATCCATCGGAATCGCCGCAGGAGGTAAGGTCTGCAATCCCGTCCCCTTTAAACCATACTTCGCCAAGTCATTTAACATCTTGAGTTCAGGCAACACCTTCACCCCAATACCACGACCCCAAGGCACACCAGAGGAAGTATCCCAACGGGACGCATGATACGGAAACTCATCATAGCCACCCTCCTCCAAAACCAACTTACACGCGGGCTGAACCACAATCGACTCATAAGGCTTCTTCGTCTTCACAAAACCTACCCGACCATCCTTGCGGGGACGCACAATATGCACCACTTCCTTATGCGTAAAGCGATTCTTCTTCCACTCATTCATCAACTTGACATCCGACTCAAAGGCCTTTGGATATTTACTACGCATCTGATCCAACGTCATCGTAAAAGCACGGTGCAACTCATTAACATTACCACTCGCATCCTGCTCGATATAACACTGCTGCAAAGGAATCGACATATACTGCACGCCCATATTATCCTTAGAAGGCTCCGTATATAAAATCCCCGTACCAAAAGCACCTAAATCACTATAGGCCTCCAACTGACGCTGGTAAAATTGACCCCGATCCATCGCCTCCAATACCTTGCGCTCACAATCCTGCAACCACGCCTTTACCTTAAATGAAGGCTCCAAACGCACATCCGCTAAACCTAAAGACAACCATGACTCACTAGGTGGGGTTAAGTACCCCTGCAAACCTGCCACAAATCGCGCATGACTGTCCGCACCAATCGAAATATAAATCTGGGTGTCACTCGGTGGCTTCCCACCAAAACCCCTAGTGTTAAAATCATACATCCCATACAACACATAACGGGCCACATCGTTCCAGTCACCCTCCCACGCCGAACGGATTGACTTTAAATTCGTGTGATCCCGCAATAACTTCTCTATATCCAAAGCCGTCTTAGCCTTGGACGCGGCCTGCTCCTTAGATAAAATATGCTCAGACATATACTCCGTGCTAAACATCACAGCCATGCCCCTAACGCCGTTCTTTTCTGATTTAATAAGTTGGGATCACTCAACTGCGTATCCGCAAACGCACTCGTTAAAGACGCACGCGCTGAACTCGTCGCATCACGAACCCCCTGATCCGTCACCTGAGGAGCCACTGGAGCCGCCGCCGTCGGTGCTGCTTCCTTCTTCTCCCCACCCGCATACTTCCCCACATTTAAAGGATTCAAAAGAAACTTAGCAACTCTACCCACAGCAAAACCTCCAGACTCAAGACGCCTACCTAATCCACTTTACATTGTCGAGGTAAGTTCTTCAAGGGGGTTCCCGATTTTAAAGACACCTCTAACGCCTGTGCAAAATACTGAAACGCATCCGCCCCATGGTTCCACTTCGACTTCAAAGGCGTCCCTACCCCACTCTCTAAACTCTTCGGATTCGCCTTGTAGTTCGTCAAAGACTCCAAACCCTTCGCACACGTCGTTGAATTGAAACTCGTCCTCAATAAAACCCGCTGCGCTAAGTCGATACTGTCCGTCTTC
>JBIJBR010000157.1:0-4430 GCA_044345135.1 Vampirovibrionales bacterium | reverse complement strand
GTTTAAAACGTACTTGAAACGTAGTAGCACTAAAAAGTATTCAGACGTCTCGTTTTTAAGTCAGGCATTGTAACAGACTTTCAAGAAGATATGACCCTGAGTCGAAGAGGTGTAAAGCAGGACACTCTATTACAGGTGCTCTGCAAAGCGTGTTATCCCAATTTATTATCTTGAAAGGTTGAATTCATGACCAGTATTAAACTCATTAAAACGCAAACACAAGAACATAAAGAAGTGCCTATCGGTTTTTCGTGGACGCATTTCTTTTTTGGATTTTTGGTCCCCTTGTTAAGAGGCGACATGAAATGGGCCGCCATTAGCTTTGTGGCGTCTTTCTGTACTTTGGGTGTGGCACAAGTGGTCTTGTCTTTCTTTTATAACAAGTTGTATCTTAAAAATTTGCTTCAAGATGGCTTTAATGCCTTAGATTCTGAGGGGAAGACTTATATTACTCAATTGGCCCTATAAAATAGTCGCCCAAAAGTATTTCCAAAAATAACACTAACGCGTCGACTTTAGGGTAAAGCCGACGCGTTTTTTAATCACTCTATTCTTTCGAATCTCTCAAAATTCGTGTGTTTTAAATCCGTTCTAATTGTTGGGCGTAGGTCTGACCAATTTTAGTGAGGCGATATTCCATGCTTATGGCGTTACCCGTTAAATCAGGCACGACTTCAACGTAGCGTTGAGCCAATGCCATTTCAAGCACGCTATGATTCACATTCCCGACTTTGGCTTCTTCCACCAAGGTTTTGATTTGCGTTAAGGAAAAGGTCGATTGAGCGTGATATAGACGTAAGTAATCTCCTGCCAGTAAAAGGGCTTCGGTGACCGTGCTATAACGTTTTTCAGCCAAATATTCTGCAAAAGGCAATTCTTTTTTATGCAGCGCGTGTTGTGGTACGACATTTTCTACTGTGGTCATAGGCACGGTGGGCCGCAAAGGCGGGGCGGTAGACGTGGAGACTTGCGTTATTTCTGAATCAGGGTCTGAAAGAGGTGCTGAAACATCCGCCACATTGATCGATGCGGGGGCGTCTTCTTGGTTTTTTTTGTCTAAGGGGGGCAGCGTCCACCCTTTTTCTTCAAAGGCTTGATACGTCTTTTCCACAATCGCATCAAAATGATATTGGCGTTTTGAAAGTTGTTCCTCTTTTTCTTGTTCTTTTTCTTGTACAAGCGTTGCGTCTACTTTTTCTGATCCATGTCGTTGCGTGGAGGCTTCCACCCAAGCTTTCAGTGCGTCTAGATCTAAGTCGTCGGGACTGGGGTCAGAGCATGGAGCAGACCAATGACTCATTTCTAAATCTAAGGCTTGGTTGTGTTGAGAGATTTCTGCTTGCGGAGGGGGAGGGGGTGTTTCACGCAAGGGGTCGACGAGCAAAGAAGGTTCAACGGTTAATGGTATTGGTGGGGCAGGTTCGATCACAAGGTTTGTGTTTACATTGTCTTGCGAAGGCTGCCGTCCCACATTAAGACGGGGTAGCGCAGTGGCAGGTGCCGTTTTTTCTAGCCATTTTGATGTTGAAGCATTTTCTAAACCAAGACCTAATTCTCGCCATTTTTCAAGTTGCGCATCAATAAAAACAGGGTCGTTACTTTGTAATTCTAATTCAAGGTCGCCTTTTTTTAATTTTACAATATAGTTACCCATATGACTTCCTTTCTTTATTCTGCGTGGCGAAAAAACTTCACTTATGAGTAAAGCACAGAAGCTTGGTTTTGGCTTTATGAAAAAGTGGGATGTCCTCCGCCTGTAGGGGATTTTGATGAAAAAGAAAAATATCAAAAAATAATCTTTCTTTTACAAAAGGCTTGACGCAACGCTACCGTTTTGTGCTAGGATGATAAACCCTGACAGAGTGTTTTCAATCTAGTTTTTAAATCTAAACGGCGTTAAGTCGCCGTATTAAAATGGGAGCGTTATGGTATGTCTTTTCAAGCGTCTGAACATGATTTACTGTCTTTAAACACCCCTTCTATCGCTTCTTCCACATCCGTTTTGGTGGTGATGGGTAGTCACAGTGACTGGGCGACCATGATTCATACCCATCAAATTTTGAAAGAATTTCAAGTGCCTCACGAATGCTTGGTGGTTTCCGCCCATCGCACCCCTGAATGGATGACCCATGTGGCCAGCCAAGCGGAACGCCGTGGGGTCGATGTGATTATTGCGGGGGCAGGTGGGGCGGCGCATTTACCTGGGATGATGGCAGCACAAACGATTATCCCTGTCCTAGGTGTGCCGATTAAAGGAGAAACACTCAATGGATTAGACGCCTTATATTCCATCGTACAAATGCCTGCGGGTGTTCCCGTTGCGACTTTTGCCATTGGGATTGCAGGGGCCAAAAATGCGGCCTTATTTGCCGTCGCTCAGTTGGCACGTCAAAATCCAGAGCTTAAAGAACGTTTGCATCAGTTTCGGCGTACGCAACGTGCCAATGTACTGAATACCCCCCTAGAAATGCCTTTATAAGTCGACAAAGCAGGTCTTGATTCAAGTCTGTTTTTTAAAAATGTAAATCGAGTGTGTGACCCATGTTGATGGACTCTTATCTTCAAACCTATAGTGCCGAAGCTGCGGAAGCGTTGGTTCAAAAACAGTTGACGCTGCTTTTAGACCCTGCTCAAGCGTTGCCTCATGACGATTTAAAAGTATCGCTTTTATTGCAAAATCCCAAGCGAGAAGACATCTTACTCCCTGGTCTACACCGCCTAGGTGTTTTAGGAGGAGGCCAACTAGGGCGCTACTTTTTGATGGCCGCCAAGCAACGAGGTTATTCTACGGTGTTGTGGACGCCTGAACAGACGCCCCCTGCCAAAGGGTTGGCTGACCACGTGATTCATGCCCCTTTTGACGACCTTCACGCCTTGGCGGATTTTGCACAACGGGTGGACGCCGTTACCGTAGAATTTGAAGCCGTTCCGATTCCTACCCTGCTTGCGTTAGAAGCGTTGGGTTGTCGTGTTCGCCCAGGGAGCAAAGCCATTGCCGTTTGTCAAAATAGAGCCTTAGAACGTGCTTTTTTAGTGGCAAATCATATTCCTGTGGCCCCTCATGTGGTCATTAGTCATAAAAATGAGCTGGAAACCGCCTTTTTAAGCCTGAATGAAGCGCCTTGCGTGGTGAAGACGACGCGTTTTGGTTATGACGGAAAAGGGCAATGTCGTATCGACAGTCTAGAAGGACTTAAAAAAGCGTGGAAGTCCCTTGGGGGCTCTGCTGAAAGCCCGCTCTTATTGGAACATGAAATCCCTTTTCAGCGAGAAATTTCCATTTTAATTGCAAGAGGGATTGATGGAAGTCGGCGTAACTATCCGCTCATTGAAAACCGTCACGTGAAGGGGGTCTTGAATGTGTCGCTTATGCCCGCGCCTGACACAGAAGGCCATACCCTGCTTCAAGCGGAAGACATTGCCAAACGCTTGGTAAAAGCCTTAAATTATGTGGGGATTTTATGCGTCGAATTTTTTGAGCTTGAAGATGGTCGCTTACTGGTGAATGAATTGGCGCCTCGTCCTCATAATTCAGGCCATTTAACGATTGAAGCCTGCCAT
This sequence comes from Vampirovibrionales bacterium, assembly GCA_044345135.1. Lineage (GTDB taxonomy): Bacteria > Cyanobacteriota > Vampirovibrionia > Vampirovibrionales > JAJTHC01 > JAJTHC01. The sequence goes on along the minus strand of JBIJBR010000157.1, from coordinate 869 downwards.
GTGAGTCAATATCAACAACAAGTCAGTGCCTTGACTGGCCTTCCTTTGGGCAATGCGGAAATGCACGTTCAAGCCGTAGGGTTGATGAATCTATTGAGTAATCGTTGGTCTAAGCAGGGGGATGTCCCTCATTGGCAGGAACTGTTATTACGCTATCCTCGTTTAAGTCTTCATTTATATGGGAAAAAAGAATTACGGCCTCAACGTAAAATGGGGCATGTCACCTTGACCAAAAAAAATACGGCCATGATTGAATCGGCGTTTGATGAAATTAATAGCATCTTAACGATATATGACGACTCCTCTCCCTGTTTTTAGTTTATACTAAGAGCAGGTATTTAGTAATGAATCGACAGGCGTGTTGAGTAAAAAAAGGACGATAGAAGATGACTTCCCACCATAAGCTTATTATTATTGGTTCAGGTCCTGCAGGATTTACAGCAGGTATTTATGCGGCTCGTGCGGATTTGGCGCCTCTTATTTTTGAAGGCTTGCAACCGGGTGGGCAGCTCACCATTACCACCGATGTTGAAAATTTCCCTGGTTTCCCAGAAGGGATTATGGGGCCTGACTTAATGGATGCCATGCGAACGCAAGCCAAGCGTTTTGGAAGCACTTGCCTTTACGAGCAAGTCACTGCGGTGGATCTGACACAGCGTCCTTTTGCGTTAACGACAGACAGCAACACGTATACGTGTGACGCACTCGTCATCGCCACAGGCGCGTCTGCCATTACGGGGAAGCTTCCCAATGAAGCGGAACTGATGGGACATGGCTTGTCGGCCTGCGCGACTTGTGATGCCTTTTTCTTTCGCGGCAAAGAAGTCGTCGTTGTTGGGGGAGGGGATTCTGCGATGGAAGAGGCTCAT
>JBIJBR010000156.1:0-4440 GCA_044345135.1 Vampirovibrionales bacterium | reverse complement strand
AGTCGAAGACCCGGTTGAAGAATATAATAAAATGCGTCAAGAATTAACGAACCGTAAGGATGCGGCGGCGAATGGATTTCACACCGCGGTATTTGTCAAGCTTCTTACTTTGGGGTCAAAATTTGCCGTGGCAGGCATTATTGGGGGCCTCTTTGAAACAGCTCGGCATAGCTGGGGCTATTTAAGCCACGTCAAAGACGGTAAAGACCCTGAAATGCCTCAAAAAGACTATGTGCTCAAGGCCTCTCGGAATTATTTTGGAAAAGAAAGTGAGCACTTAGAACTGGATCACTTCCTCAATCAAAAAAAGAAGGTGACTTTAGAAGGTAGTGCCGAATCTTTTAAAGTCTTGGTGAATGATACCCCAGCATCCACCTTAGAACTAGAAAAAGTAGCGCCTGTTATGGCGAAACTGGCCAAATCTTTGGAAAAAACAAGCTTTAAAAACTGGGCTACCTACGTGGGAATTCGTTTGCAACATTCACCGGTGACTCACTTACTTAAGGAAACAGGCGTTCATTTAATCAATCCTTTAATGCTGGGTAACTTTTTTGTTACGCCTGCGGTTGTTGCTTTAAGTATGATTCCCTTCTTTGTAAAAGACATTGGGATTGAGCCGTATCGGCCAGAAAATCGCTTCGGGAATCGCTGGAAAAAATTCTTACAAGGCATTCGTTTGACCCCTTCCAAAAAAGATAAAACAGACGTCAAAAGCCCTGCAAAGGCTTAAACCTTTCTACTCACTCACGCTTAAAACCGAGGTAAAGGCGGAGGCGGAAATGGCAGCGGTTTAACGGGATAGACCCCAATACCCAACGGCCTGTTTCGTTCACGTATTATACGGTTAAACGGTTGTGTGATGATTTGTCCTGCTTGATTGGGCAAGCCTGGATTTAAAGGAAAGCGCGCTATGGTTTGCCTCCCATTGCCGTAAAAAATGCCTGAAAACGGCTGAAATGGGTTGGCTGCTGCATAAAAGGGGCTGAGATTACCAATGGCTGCAAACTGAAGTGCTTCCGCCCCAACAGGGGGAGGGACAGGCACGACCACGCCCGTATTCGGATTCGCTTCTAAGTTTAAGGGAACTTGAACGTTCTTCCCAAAATCAGGGTCATTGGCAATTTTATAAAAATTATCCATTGGGATGCTGAGAAAATCTAAACTGCTATTCACGCTGGGCTTGAATAATTGCTTCGGGAAAATTTGATCCATTAAGCCTGGGGCAAAGGTGGAATCCATATTATTGACCACCTGACCCATCACCTTTTGAAGGCGTTTGGGATCGTAAAAAGAACTGTAGCTGAATGTACTATTGCTCATGTCTAATGCTGCGGCATCATAAATCCCCACTTGTTGTTGCCAGCGGGGGGCCTGTGGGCTAATTTGACTCACCGCCTGATTAAAGTCGTTGTCAATGCCCATTAAAGGGCCTAAGTGAATACGAAATCCGTTATTATAGCTACCCATGCGTAGAGAACCCTTTCTGCTTTAATAAACTTTTCGGATGCGGTGGAGGCCTTCGACACTTCTTGTTACATCTTGTTACGGGAGGTGCTTCCAGAAATATGAAAATACGTTATACTGAAAGCATCTGCCCTTTTTTTGATGAAAGAATTTTTGACATGTCGCTTGAAGAACACGCTTCCAATGATTCTAATCCATCGGCTCCGCGTCTCATTGAAGATGAGCTGATGGCGGAATTATTGAATAAGTTAAAAACGCATGATGCCAGTGAAGCGGAACGTGCGTTGATTCAAAAGACATTTGACTACGCTAGACATTATCACCAAGGGCAAAAACGTAAAAACGGCGAAAATTATATTATGCACCCTGTGAGCGTGGCGCTTATTTTGGCGGATATGTGGGTGGATATTCCTACGTTGCAGGCCGCTTTAATGCATGATGTTTTAGAAGATACCGTAGCCACCCCTGAAATTATGGAAAAAGCCTTTGGGGCTGAAGTCACTAAAATTGTCCAAGGGGTGACGAAACTTGGAAAATTTCAATATCAATTTAGTAGTAAAGAAGAAGAACAAGCCGAAAATTTTCGTAATATGTTTTTGGCGATGGCGGAAGATATTCGAGTTTTGACGCTAAAGCTGGCGGACCGTCTACACAATATGCGGACGCTAGAATACATGCTTCCTCATAAGCAAGAAAAAATTGCCTTGGAAACTTTGGAAGTCTTTGCCCCTTTGGCCAACCGTATTGGAATGGGTAATTTTAAGGCGGAATTAGAAGACTTGTCGCTTAGTTTTTTGGATCCTCAAAGCTTTCAGGCCATTAAAGGGCAACTGGCCGATTCTCAAACAGAGCGAGAACGCGTTATTGTTGAGATGACTGAACACTTAGAAAAAGCCCTGCAGCAGCAAGGCATTCAGTCTAAAATTTACAGTCGCCTTAAAAATTACTATAGTATTTACAAAAAAATGACTTCTCAACAAAAAGAGTTGGCGGATATTTTTGATATTTCAGCCTTACGGGTTATTGTGCAAACGGAAGCACAATGCTATGAAGTCTTAGGCATTGTTCACCATCAATATACGCCTGTGGCGGGCCGTTTTAAAGACTATATTGCGATGCCTAAAAGCAATTTTTATCAGTCTTTACATACCACCATTATTGGGCCGAATAAACGCCCTGTAGAAGTTCAAATTCGTACCGAAAAAATGCATAAGGTGGCAGAATTTGGTATTGCGGCTCATTTCCATTATAAACGATTCGGCGATGAAGCCAGTGCTTACCAAGGCAGTCATGAAGATGAAAAATTAAGCTGGTTGAAGCAGTTGGTGGAAATGCAAGCCCATTCCAATAATGCCCTTGAATTTGTTGAAAATGTAAAGTTGGATTTATTCCCTGATCAAGTTTTTGTCTTTACCCCGAAAGGTACCGTCATTAGCTTACCACGAGGCAGTACGCCTGTTGATTTTGCCTTTCGTATTCACAGTGAAGTGGGGAATCGTTGTGCGGGTTCGGTCGTCAATGAAAAAATGGTGCCTTTAGACACCGAACTTCAAAATGGGGATATCATCGAAATCATCACCAATAAAAAAGCCACGCCGCGTTTGGACTGGGTGAATTTCGTGGTCACACAACAAGCCAAGAATCGGATTCGTCATTGGTATAAAAAACATTATCGAGATCAACACGAACAGCAAGGCAAGCAATTACTTGAAGCGGACCTAGGGCGCGCCAAGGTCGATACGTTGATGAAGTCAGGGCGCATGCTAGAAGTGGCTCAGGAATTGAATTATAAAAATACAGAAGATTTATATGTCGCGCTGGGTTACGGGGAACTGACCTTGACCCGTATTATTAATCGCGTCAAAAAAGGTAAAGTACTCACCACCACGTCTGAACATCACCTTCAAATTCAGTCTCAACAAGCGGAGCAACTGAAACAACAGGGGTATGTAGACTTACCAAATTCACAAAGTCCTGAAGCCTTACAAGCCAAGAATAGTACGACGGAACGTTTTGCAGAAGAATTGTCAAAGCTCCCTAAAGGGCCACTCCATGATGAAACGGCAGGGACTTTGGGGTCTTTACAGGCTCTAAAAGGTCTACAGTACCATATTGCTCGTTGTTGTATGCCTGTTCCAGGAGATGGCATTGTCGGCATCGTCACCCGTAGTCGAGGCGTCATGATTCATCGTGATGATTGCATGAATATTATTCAAGCCAATCCCCAACGGGTCATGAACCTGACTTGGACAGGCGCGATTGAAATGCAGCAAACCCTTCACAATGTGTTACTAGAAATGCAAGTGATGGATCAAGTCGGTGTGTTTAAAGACGTTTTGGCGCAAGTGTCCAATATGCAGGTTAATATTTTTTCTGCCAATTGTAGACGTTTAGCGGGTGAAAAAAGTGTGTATATCGAACTCGGTTTGGAAGTGAACAACTTAGAAGAACTGGAAAAGCTAATTCGTAATATCAAGCAATTGCCCGACGTCATTGCGGTGAAACGTTCACGTTATCGTGTGAATAAGTAGGGGCTCGTCTGTGGCGGTTTCCTCTGTTTAAAGGGGCTCTCTATACAGGGTTGACACGTTTTTATGTTTGAAATATGATTTAAATGTTGTGGGGGATTAGCTCATTTGGTAGAGCACCTGCTTTGCACGCAGGGGGTGAGCGGTTCGAATCCGCTATCCTCCACCATTTTCCTTTAAGAACCAGTCATAGTAATGCTTTACAGGATTTACGCTCAAGCACTCGCCGTGTGTGGGGGTTTGAGGCGGATGGTGATTCACTTTAGATTCAGGTAAGCTTTTTTAATTGCTCACGTATTCGTTTTTTTTTGCGTTTCTATACAGGCCCCCAATTTCAAAAGGCACGACTATTAGAACCAATACGGTAAGTTTGTGTTAGAATAGAGGGTATTATTATTTGTTTTGGACACCTTGAAAAATGGCCTATAAACCCTTAACTGACAGTCAA
>JBIJBR010000154.1:0-4456 GCA_044345135.1 Vampirovibrionales bacterium | reverse complement strand
CCCGAGTTGCAAACCATGCTCCACAGGCTCAAGCCCGTCACGGCCAGACCCTACGCACCGGTCAACTCACCCCTGAACCGCTCCCTCCACTCACCCCTGAAATGTCTCGTGAATACGGCGCCCAGCATCAACATCCTGATGCGCTAGATCGTATCATTGATGAACTTCAGGAGATAATTGACTATCTAGAAATACAGCTTAAGCAAGAAGAGCTACCTACTCCAAGTGTTAAAAAGAACTCTACCCAACTTACTCTACGGGTACAGCAAAGAGACAGAAGAAACAACAGGGAAACTCCATTGCAAAAATTGCAAAAAATGATAACTACAAAAAAAGCGCTATTAGAAGAGTGGAAAAAAGTACAACAGGAACTTTTCCCCGCTATTTCTAAAGCCGTCAAATAAAAGGAGCCCCGCCCATGTGGACGCCGACCGTCACCTATACCCCCACCCCCACTACGCCATTGGCTCAGCCGTTTCCGGAACTTCCTCCCAAAGGGGCGATTTTAAAGACCTTGGGTTGTGGCTTATGTGGGACGGATGCTGAAAAAATACAGCAACAGAAAGTCCCCGTGGGAAGTGTTTTAGGGCATGAAGTGGTTGCTACCATTCACCAACTACACCCCGACTATGTGGGGCCCTTCACCGAAGGGCAACGGGTCGTGCTGGCGCATCACGTGCCTTGTGGCCACTGTCATTATTGCGTGAATGGCTCGCCTAGCATGTGTGCGTCCTTTAAAGCCACGAATCTTTTCCCTGGGGGATTTGCCCCTTATTTCAGTGCTTCTGCGGCGCATTTGGCTCACACCACCTTTCTCATTCCTACGCACATTTCAAACCGAGAAGCCAGCGTCATGGAGCCCTTGGCCTGTGTGTTAAGGGCCATTCGCCGAACCCCCTTAGCGCCTCATCAAGGGAGTAGCGCGGTCATTGGTTTAGGCTTTATCGGTTTATTAACGGCTCAGGTGTTGAAGCAGCAAGGGCAGGCCGTCTTGGGATTGGATTTAAATCCACAACGCTTAGGCTTAGCCAAAACCCTTGAGTTCATGGATGAAGCGGTTCATCCCATTGACGGGGAAACCACAGGGCAGGCATGGCAAGCCCAACAAGTCACAGGCGCGGTAGATGCCGTTTTTTTAAGCGTGGTAAATCTCCATACCTTGGCGTTGGCCTTTAAATTAGTCCGCAACGGGGGAAGCTTAACCCTAATGGCAGGTAATACCCACGGTGACATTTTAGACCCTAAAGACTTATATTACCGTGAAATCAACGTCATCACTTCCTATTCCCCTGCATTAGAAGATTTAAACACCGCGGCAGATCTCATTTTCAAACGCAAAATTATAGTGAACCCCCTCATCACGCATCCCCTACCCATTGGTACGTTTAACGAAGGATTAGCGGCCTACCAAGACGGAAAAGCCATTAAAGTCTTTTTTGAATTTTAGAGAATTTCAAGACTTTTTTATACGTCGTTTTGTTTGGGCTATGATACATACCATAGATTCAGAGGGGAAGCCCCCATACTTAGGGAATGTGGCTATGAATACGACGTCTCACATTGAAGCACCGATGCAAGCAAAATTGCACGACCTTGAACAGCAACTGTCGACTCAGCTCAAGGGAATTCAAGAAGCCTTGGCGGTGGTTCGCCAGCTTCGGCACCCAGAAGACGGCTGTCCGTGGGATATCGCACAGACGCATCAAAGCCTTACCCCCTTTATGCTAGAAGAAGCCTATGAAGCGGTGGAAGCCATGCAAAACGCCTCGATTGAAAAGCCAGCCACGTGGCTTGCGCTTAAAGATGAATTGGGAGATGTCTTGCTCCAAGTCTTACTCAATAGTCAAATTGCAGAAGATTCAGGCCATTTTGATTTTCAAGCCGTCTGTACGCACTTGGCTGAAAAACTTATTTTTAGGCACCCCCATGTTTTTAAGCCTGACTCTCATGCCGTGGTGATTGAAACCCCTGAAGCCGTCACCGCGCAGTGGCAAGCCATTAAGGCCTCTGTCCAAGGGCAGTCCACTCAAAAATCGGTGTTAGACGGTGTCGCTCTGGGGCAACCCGCTTTAAGTCGAGCAGGAAAAATCAGTAAAAAAGCCGTCAAGGCGGGCTTTACCTGGCCAGATGATGCCACCTTATGGGCGTGTGTGATGAGTGAGTTGGACGAAATCAAGGCGGAAATGGAAGCGTCTCCTCGAGATCCCGAACGTTTACAGGACGAAATGGGAGATGTCTTTTTTGCGTGTGCCAGTCTGGCCAAACACATTGGCGTCGAACCTGAAACCGCTTTAGTACAAGCCACCGCCAAATTTGAACAGCGCTTTCGTCACATGGAAGCCTTGATTCTGGCAGAAGGTAAAGCCTTAGCAGACTTAGATTTTCAGACGTGGGAGGCCTACTGGCAAAAAGCCAAGGCAGATTTGCGTATGGCAGGCCTCTGTCCTTAAACTCCGCTTAACCGACGGGCTAAATGTCTGTGGGATGAACCGCTTCTGTAGCAGTGGTGTTCGATTTCACCATCGGGAGCAATCCCTCTACAGGGGTATGGCCTTGCATAAAATCTTTAAACGCGGATAAAATATCAATCGGCACAGGGAAAATAACCGTACTGGAATTTTCCGTACTAATTTCGGCCAAGGTTTGCAAGTAACGCATTTGCAAGGCCATGGGGTAGCGTTCCATTAGTTGTGCGGCTTGGCAAAGCTTTTCTGCGGCTTGAAATTCTGCATCCGCCCCGATGATCTTGGCACGACGCTCACGTTCCGCTTCAGCTTGACGCGCAAGGGCGCGTTGCATATCGACAGGCAGTTCGACATCTTTAATATCGACATTAATGACCTTAATGCCCCACGGTTCGGTTTGATCATCAATAATCAATTCTAGTTTTTTAGAAATGGCTTCCCGATTAGACAAGACATTGTCCAATTCAAATTGTCCGATAATCGAACGCAAAATACTTTGCGCAGACTGACTCGTCGCGTAGCCATAATTTTCAATAGATACCACCGCCTTAATCGGGTCGACCACACGATAGTAGACCACCGCCGACACCCGCGCGGTGATATTGTCCTTGGTAATGACATCCTGCGGTGGAACGTCCAAGGTCACGGTGCGCATATCCACCTTCACCATTTTATCCAAAAAGGGAATCACAATACCTATCCCTGGCCCTAGGGGTTGAGACAAGACCTTCCCCAAACGAAAGACCACGCCCCGTTCATATTCATTAAAAATACGTAACCAACTAAATAGAATACGCAATACGCCTAAGGCAATTACGATTTGAATAATCAGTCCTACAACATTGAATTCTTCCATGATGAGTCGTCCTTTTTAGTCTAAAACGGCAGTCGTCTACAACCTATTGTAACAAAATAGGTAACAAATGGCGAGCTTTTCTACATTTACCCCTGTGTTGATGCTAGATTAAATTTGGTCAAAAGGCTCATTGCTTGACTAAATGCTAGATTCTATGCTGGCTTCATGTGTTTGAACTATAAAATAAAAAAGGTATATATCTATTTAATGAAGATGCAAGTGCTTGATCGTCCCCACGAGAGGACTACTTTACAGCGTTCTGGAGATGATTTCGGTAGAGCAGGAGATACCACTAATACAGTGCCTCCGGTTAATGCTTCCTCAGGGGGTGAAAACACTGTAAAACCCGCAAATTTTACGAAGTCTACTGAATCCACAACATCCTCTACGTCAAATCTTTCTGAGCGTCGAAAAAGTGCCGATCCATTCGGCTCAGTTCAAGCCCTTTATATTAAATGTGAAAACAGGCTTAACGCTCTTTTTTCAGATTGGCGTATTACCCCCGACTCTGAAATTACCTCCGACTCTGAAAAATTGCAACAACTTCTTGCCATTACTCATAAATTTACAAAAGCAAAAAACATTCTTTACACAATGGGAAATAAGCCAACAGAAGAAATAGTAGCTTTAAAAACTACTTTTAAAGATCTTATTATTGAAATGATACGTCTCTATTGATTACCTATGGTCCTTTGAAGCTTACGCGTTAAACATCTAAAGCCCCCACCAGATATACTGATCACGTGGGGGCCGAGTTTTTTGCGCCGTCACAGACTCAAGACTTTTTCGATGAAGGCTTGACCAGTTTTAGATCATCCGTTTTGGGATTAAAACCCTCCGCCACTTCTTCAAGTGCAAGGGTGTCTTGAAGCAAACGTTCTAATCTTTCGAGTTGTGCGTCTAAATCTTCCCGCGTTTCAAAGTGAGAATTCAAATCCATACGAGCCATGAGAATTCTTTTTTTATTTGCTTGCCTTTCGCTCCCTTGTTGAACTTCTATAAAACTCGTTAGGCCTGTCTGAAGGAGTTTTTGTATTGCAGGATTTCTATCTGGACTATAAGTAATGAACTTATACGGTAAGTTTTCTCAAATGAAGGATGGCACAACCGAGTTCCCAAAAGGCTTGCCAATGTT
>JBIJBR010000230.1:0-2754 GCA_044345135.1 Vampirovibrionales bacterium | reverse complement strand
AATCCAAAGAAATTAATGACGGACCTGCCCGCGCCCCTCACCGTGCCTTTCACCGCGCGATGGGTTTAAAAGACGCTGATTTTCAAAAGCCTTTTATTGGGGTGGCCAATACGTGGAATGAAGTCACGCCTTGTAATTTAACCTTACATGATCAAGCCACGCTCATCAAAGTGGGGGTTAAAGACGCCGGAGGCATCCCTCGAGAATTTACCGCTATTTCTGTGAGTGATGGGATTGCCATGGGGCATGAAGGCATGAAAGCCTCCTTGGTGAGTCGAGAAATCATTGCAGACAGTGTGGAACTGGTGATGCGCGCCCATTGTTATGATGCATTAGTGGGCATTGCAGGTTGTGATAAATCCTTACCTGGTATGATGATGGCGATGGCGCGTTTAAATGTTCCCGCTATTTTTCTCTATGGGGGCACCATGATGCCAGGGCATTTAGACGGCAAGGACCTGACCGTGCAAGATGTGTATGAAGCGGTGGGCTCTCATGCCGCAGGAAAATTAAGTGACGCGGGACTCAAAGCCATTGAAGAATCTGCTTGCCTAGGAGCGGGCAGTTGTGGGGGGCAATTTACGGCCAATACCATGGCGTGCGTCGCGGAAGCCATTGGCTTGGCACTGCCCGGTTCTTCCGCCATCCCTGCGGAGCACCCCGCACGAGCAGCGATGAATCATCGTGTAGGCGAAGCGATTTTAGACTTACTTCATGCAGGGATTTGCCCCCGAGACATCCTGACTAAAAAAGCCTTTGAAAATGCGGTGCGCATTGTCGCCGCCACTGGAGGCTCCACCAATACCGTTTTACATCTACCCGCTTTGGCCCATGAATGTGGCTTTGAAGTCACCTTGAAAGACATTGAAACGTGGTTTAATACCACCCCCTATTTTGTGGATTTAAAACCGGGTGGACAATATGTCATGTGGGATGTCTACCAAATAGGAGGAGTCCCCGTCATTTTAAAAGCCTTGTTCGATGCGGGCTTCCTTCATGGAGACTGCCTGACGGTGACAGGGAAAACCATGGCCGAAAATTTAAAAGAGATTTCACTTCCTGAAAATCAAAACGTCATGCACCCTGTGACGCAACCTTTAAGCCAAGGCGGTGGATTGAAAATTTTATTTGGGAACTTGGCCCCTGAAGGAGCAGTCGTTAAAACCGCGGGGCTCAGCAAGCTGGTGCATCGTGGGCGGGCCAAGGTCTATGACAGTGAACAGGCCTGTTTCGCCGCGATTGTTCAAAATCACATTGTTGCAGGAGATGTGGTGGTCATTCGCTATGAAGGCCCCAAGGGTGGCCCTGGTATGCGGGAAATGCTTTCGGTCACCGCAGCCATTGTGGGACAAGGCTTAGGCTATGACGTCGCCTTATTGACGGATGGTCGCTTTAGTGGCGCCACCCGTGGATTAATGGTGGGTCACGTGGCGCCTGAAGCCTATGTGGGGGGCCCTATTGCCCTGATTCAAGACGGTGACGAGATTGAAGTCAATGCCGAAACAGGTGTCATGACGCTCTTTGTGGAAGAGGCCGTACTCGCGGAACGCCTAGAACAGTGGCAAGCGCCTTCAGCGAATTACCCCGCAGGTGCCTTGTGGAAATACGCGCAACAAGTCGGTAGTGCGGCGCAAGGGGCGGTGACTCATCCTGGGCATTGCTTAAAATAAGCAGGAAACAGGAGCAAGATGCGCACCGATGAACGACTTACGTGAATCTAAACTAGCGGAAATTCTCAAGGAATTCAAAGCCTTTGCCTTAAAAGGTAATGCCGTGGATCTAGCCGTGGCGGTGACGATTGGGGGCGCTTTTGGTAAGGTGGTGACGTCTTTGGTGGAAAGTATCATGATGCCCCCCTTGGGTTACTTGATTGGGGGCGTTGATTTTTCCCACTTAGCCTTTAAGCTTAATCCGCCGTTTGGGGAACCCGTCTTGTGGAAGTATGGCGATTTTTTACAAACGGTGTTTAATTTTTTGATTATTGCCTGCGCCGTGTTTGCGCTAGTCAAAGTTATGAACCACCTGCGTAGCAAGGTTATTCCTGAAGCCGAGACCCCTGCCACAGCGAGAAACACCGAACTGCTTGAAGCGATTTTAGAGACCTTGCAAAAGAATCAAGACAACGCAAACACGGAAAAAACATAGACCCAAAATAAACCAGTGCTCCTTAGCGGTTTTTTGTCATAAAAATGTAACAATATTAACAATAGGCTTGCGCTTGCGATGTGTTTTAGGTATATTTTATCAATCCTATTTCAGAATGTTCTCTATATTACTCTATTATAATGCCTTGATCTTATCTTTCTCTAAAATCGGCATTGAATCCCCTTATTTAATTTAAAAGGAGTCCCCCATGCGACTAACCCCTGTTGCCATGGCGTCTGTTCAGGCGTCTCGTTTTTCGTCTTCCCCTTCAACACCCGCGCAAGCTCCGCCTGCCATCCAAGCCCGAACAGGGCAATTAGTTTTTGCTCCTAGTTCAAAAATAAAGAAATTTACTAAGAGCCAGGTAATGGGTTTTTTAGGTCCAGATTTTGAAGCGATTATTGCTCAATTTCAAAACTTACACAACTTCGACATTCAAGTAGTCCCCGGTAAAGGAAAGATCACGGTGGGTAAGTTTGGCTATCGATTAGTGCCAAAGAACACCAATCCTAAATATAACCCTAACCAAGACCTAGTGGCTTTTTTGCAACCTGTCCAATTCGAAGCTCAAAAACATACTCAGTGGGTGGAGGCTTTATTGTCAACTGT
>JBIJBR010000153.1:0-4505 GCA_044345135.1 Vampirovibrionales bacterium | reverse complement strand
AAAATCTCATCGCTTTCAAGAGGCGTGGTGGGTAGAGCGTTTGGCAAGTACGGTCAATGCCATAGGACTATGGGGGATGAGTGCGGTGTTGTGGCAGGGGGGCTTATGGCGTTTGAGCCGTCCTGTCGCCATTTTAGCCGAACCTTTTTTGTGGATTGCCGTGGGGGGATTGCTCATTAATTTTGTCGCGATGCTATTTTTGCATCAGGCACAATCGGACAATCTTAATTTAAGGGGGGCTTACTTACACCTCTTTAGTGATTTACTCGGTTCGGTGGCCGCTATTGTTTCCGCACTCTGTATTTTATTTTTTCAATGGGCATGGATGGATGCGGTGATGTCTCTACTGGTGGCGGGTTTAATGACGATTGCGGCGTTTCAGTTTTCTAAAAATGTACTGAAGCAATGGAAGCATGCCGCGTCAGAACAGGACTTTCAACACCCCTTATGTGACCATCATGAACCTCACTAAACGGTTTTTATGTGGGCGTGGCTCTCTTGTTTTAGTGGGGCTTATTTGGCTTTCCAATGGCTTAGGGGCTTGGGGGAAAGACGCTCTTTATCAGGATGTTTACCTCACGCATCGTCGTGTGTGTCGGCAATGTCGAATCGAAGTTGCTGGCCCCCAATCTTGTCGACTCATCAATCAGGCGGGTCTGTCGGAACTGGTCCTGACTCGTGACATTCTTGGGGTGGATGAACACCCGGTTCAACGCAAAATACTGGATCACTTGATTCATAATTTGAACCCCATCACCATGGATGTCCTCTTCCCTGATGGCCATTATGGGGCTGAAAATGAGTTTTACGGCCGTTATAAGCCTCATCCTTATGTTTGGGATAAGGACAGTGCGCCTTAAAATGCGTGGACGCCTACTTTAAAAGACGTCCGCTGTTTGGAGAGGAAGCCTAGATTTTAAGTGCGGGTTTCATCGGAGGAAAAGGTGTGAGAAAAAGCCTCGACCTGAGCCGCTAACGCTTCAAAGTCTTTGACTTTGGCTTGCATGGCTTTTAAGGCTTTGGCCATGTCTCGAATTTTCAAGCTCGCGGCGATATTGGCCATCGCTTCTTTATGAGGAATTGCAGGAGTCCCCAAAACCACCCCCCCCGCTTCAATGTCTTTCATCACTCCAGAACGCGCCATAATAATAACGTTGTCTCCAATATTTAAATGGTCCGCCACCCCCGTTTGACCCGCAATGACGACACCATTGCCGATTTTACAACTGCCTGAAATACCCACTTGCGAAACAATCAAACAATGTTGACCAATCTGATTATTATGCCCAATTTGTGTAAGATTATCGAGCTTCGTGCCTTGAGCAATGCGGGTTTCCGCAAGCGTACCTCGATCCACACAGGTGCAGGCGCCTACTTCGACGTCATCTTCTAAAACGACATTGCCAATACTATTGATTCTCGACACGCCCATGAGCGATTCAGCAGAGTGAGAGGCCTTTTTTTCATGACGGGCTTCTTTCAGGGTGACATAACTAAAGCCATCGGCCCCAATCACCGCGTTGGGTTGTAAAATACAACGCTTTCCTAAAACACAACGATCCCCAATGCGAACCCCAGCGTAAAGAATAGAATCTTCACCAATCTGAACATCGGCACCAATACTGACGTGAGAATAAAGGCAAACGCCTGCTTCCAATACGGCATTCGGCCCTACTGTCGTAAACGCTCCAACGGAAACATCGGCGGCAAGCTGAGCCGTGGGATGAATCATCGCCGTGGGGTGAATACCCGTTTCAAGCCATGCCCGTTGTTCAAAGCACTGTAATAAAACAGCCAAAGCCACTCGCCCACGAGGCACCACTAAAAGGGAAACTTCCTGCTGGTCAATACGGGCTTGCACGGCGGGAGGAATCGCTAAAGACGCTTCCACCAAGCCTAAGCGGATGTGAACCTGAGCAAACATGGCCCACACCGATTCATGGCCTACGTAGATCATGTCTCCTTCCCCTGCCCATAAGCGAGGGTGACAAAGCCCTGTGACAGGCACTTGACGCGGGCCTAAAAGCGTGGCGCCTTCAATCTGCTGAACTAAGGCGTCTAAGGAATAAGTGGGGGAAGGCATAACGGTTGAATACGTCACAGAAGCATCCTTTCTACAGGTGTTTAAAGCGGAACCCAGTCGGGGCGAACGGCACTCGTGGGTGGAGTGGTGACGGCCTTTTGAGCCACCAACACATGTAAATCTTTATGATTGACTTTAATTTGAAAATCTTGATTTAAAGTAGCGGCAAAGGTCATCCATGCCGTATAGGCCGCCAACAGTGCTTCTAATACGGAGCTAGGCGCTAAATTTTGAGGCATATTTTTAACGCCTAATTTTTCTTGAATCAAGCTTTGCAGGGCGCGACAGCCTTGGGGCGAACGACTTTTATAGGGGAAGAAAAATTGAAAGGCCGACTTCGTATTGGGCGTATAGGTTAAAAAGGGTAAAATTCCCAGAGCTTTTATTTTGTGATACAGCTGTTCGCCGCGTTCTGAAAAGCGGTCCACCACAGGTCGGTCATAGTCGGGCGTATCGAGCCGCATGGCGTGGTACTTAATTTCTTCTTGACGAAAGCGACCACTAATGGACAAATTTTTGGGCATGTCTAAACACACCACTAGGGTATGGGGGGCGCCCAATTGAGTCAGGGCTTCTAAAATATCATCATCACTATAGAGTTTGTCCATCCGCAACAAGGTTAAGCCACGGTCCAAAATCGCTACCCCACTTTCAAGGGACGCATTCGGGGCAAGATCAATCCCGACAAAAATCCAGCGTTGCGCCATTTGAGCCTCTGCAATCTCTTCCCAAGACGCCAAGGATTTACGTTCATATAAAGGGCTATACGTCATAAGAACTCCTTTTCTTCAGGGGTTTTACTTAAGGGGGACATCACGCTTAAGAAATGGCCGCAGAAGGCGACCATGCTTTCACCGTATCCACCACTAATTTTACATTAGAACAAGGCGTTTGGGGCAGGACACCATGCCCCAAGTTAAAGATAAAAGGCTGGCCTTGATTCGCCTTTAATAATCGTTGTACTTCTGCCACCAAAAGGGCTTCATTCTGGACAAACAAAAAGCTAGAATCAAGGTTCCCTTGTAGGATGCGTTGCGACCCAAGCACTTGGCGCGCTTCCGTTAAGTCGGTCAATTCGTCGATTGAAAGCGCTTGAGCAGGGCTTTGCTCGATTTGTGTCAATAAACCGCGACTGTTTTTGACAAATAAGATGATAGGAATCTGCGGATAGCGTGCCCTTACCCCTTCAATGACTTGATTTTGGTAGGTCATGACAAATTCTTGATAAAAACGGGTGGGGACTCCCCCCGCCCATGTATCAAAAAGTTGTAAGACTTCCGCACCCGCTTCAATCTGCATGCAGAGATAAGGAATTAACATCGCCGTAATACGTTGTAAAATGGTATGCAAACGACGGGG
Source organism: Vampirovibrionales bacterium (assembly GCA_044345135.1). Lineage (GTDB taxonomy): Bacteria > Cyanobacteriota > Vampirovibrionia > Vampirovibrionales > JAJTHC01 > JAJTHC01. The sequence goes on along the minus strand of JBIJBR010000153.1, from coordinate 1,063 downwards.
ATCTTCCAATAACAAGGCTTTGGTGACTTGTCCTGTTTTCCAACTCTTGCCTTCTAAGGCATAACTGGCCAAGGTCCAAGGCGCTCCTGCAAAACCGATTAGAGCAATCCCTGTTCCGCGAAGTTCACGATGCATCATGCGTAGGGCGTCTGCCAAAAAACCACAGCGCTCTTGAACATCCACAGGATGAAAGGCTTCGACATCGGCAGCGCTTCTTAAAGGATTGGCAAAAGAAGGCCCTTGGGAATCCGTAAAACTTAAATCTAAACCCATGGCTTCTAAAGGAATCAAAATATCTGAAAAAATAATAGACGCATCAAATCCAAACGCACGCAAAGGTTGTAACGTCACTTCTACGGCGACTTCAGGCGTTTTGCAAATGTCTAAAAAGCTATAGTACTGACGAATGGCTTGGTATTCGTGCATGTAGCGACCCGCCTGACGCATCATCCAGACAGGGGGGCGAGACAAGGCAGTCCCGTCAAACACTTGCAGCAGATAAGGACGTTCAGGACACGTGACTTGAGGCAACGGCGATTGGGGGTAAGGCAAGCGTTGCAGAGGAGATAAATCCATGGCTGAGGAGACTACGGTCGCTTTTTTTAGAGGGGGGCAGGTATCATTCACGCCAAAATCTCCTTATTAAAACAGATCAATATTTATTATGGCACAAAAATAAATTCAGCCTATTTTAAGCCCTTGTCTACTTCTTTTCTCTCCCTTTTTTTATTTCTTAAAGGATTTTGTCGTGTCACTGCGTTATTTTACTGGTTTTTTTTATGCTGCCCTCCTGCTCTTGACCTTAAATGGGGTGATGAGTCCTTTCACCGAAGCCCAGTCTTATTTATGGCACCCTAGCTACGGCAATGACCGTGAATACCTACACTATGGGCATTTAAGAACGGTCAAGATACAATCAAAAGTCAATATTAATACTGCGTCCTATGATGAGCTAACAGGCCTGCCCGCCTCTAATGGCCATATTGCGATTACGGTCACGAATCTAAGACCTTATAAATCGTTACATGATTTAAGCAAGCTGAAGGATTCCCTACCCCCTCAG
>JBIJBR010000014.1:0-15737 GCA_044345135.1 Vampirovibrionales bacterium | reverse complement strand
CCCGTAAAGAAGAAATGGGTAGGGGCTTGGCCCAACGAATTCTAGATGCAGAACAGGGGATTGAAAAACTAGCGCGCGACAAAGAACAAATCCAAGGCTGGATGACCGACGCCACGGCACAGATTGAAATCTTTCAAACCCAAGAATCCGAATTGAAAAGCTTATGGGGGACTCAGAAAAAACGCTTGGATCAGGCCAATCTACAAATGGAACAATTATCTAGTCAAGATGAAAGCCTCATTGAAGCCCGCCAAGACTTACGTAGGCAGCTAGAAGCCTTAGAAGATCAAGTCGCCCAAACGCATCGAGACACCTTGAGTGCTGAAGCGGAACGCTTACGTCTGAAAGACGATGTAGCGCGCCTTGAACAAGGGGCCTTGGCGCTTGAAAGTCGTCAGCAGTCCTTGCTTCAACGCCAAGTCAACATCCGTCAAGGTCTAAAAGACTTGTCTGTCGAAAAAGAAGCGTTGGACGCGTGGGTGGGCAAAGCCTTGGAAGACAAAACCGTTTTGGTAAGCAAGCTGAATCAAGTGAATCAAGGACTCTTTCAACGCCGAGAACGCTTGGCTACCTGTGAAGCCCAGCGTCAAGCCTATGAAGAAATTAATCACAGCCGTAGTGTCAAAAGTATTTTAGAAGCGGGTATCCATGGCGTACATGGAACTTTGTCTAGTCTGGCTTCTGTAGAGGTGGACTATGAAACGGCTTTGGAAATTGCCTTAGGCGGACGCATGCAAAATATTATTGTGGATGATGAACAGGTCGCCAAACAGGGGATTCAACTTCTGCAACAAAATCGAGCGGGACGGGCCACCTTTTTACCTCTAACGAAGATCAAAGCAGGCATGAGCCATATCAACCACCCTCCGCAGGGATCGGGAGTCATTGATTTTGCCGTACGCTTACTGCAGTATGATGCGGCTTATGACACGGTCTTTCGATTTGCCTTAGGGGACACCCTGATTGTACGCGATTTGGATGCGGCGAAACCTTTTATGAATCGTTTTCGTATGGTGACCTTAGATGGCGCCTTACTCGAAAAAAGTGGTGCCATGACGGGAGGAAGCCGTTCGCAAATCCGTAGTGGGAAAAGTGGTTTTGGCACGGCGATGAAGGATTCTCAGAGCGATCTTGAAATTTCACAATTACGTCATGACGTTCAACGCTTTAGTGAAGAAAAACAAAAAATTGAACAACACTTACAAAAATTAGAACAGGCCTTACAAGACAAGCAGGCACAACTTCATATTTTACTGCCTAAATACAGCCGTTTTGAAGCGGAAAATAATGCCTTAGACACTCAATTAAAAGACACCCACACCACCCACACGCTTGAAGAAGAAGACCCTAAAACATCTTTACTGGCCCAACTAGAAGAGCTAGACGCCCATTTAGAAGCCCTGCAAACCCAACGCCAAAGTTTGCTAGAAGCCCAAAGCGATTTAAAAGAGCAGCTTCACTCTTTGGATGCCCAACTGAGTCAAGATGAAGTAGCCCTGTTAAAGGAAGCCATCAGCGAAGCCCAGTTCCAAAAAGAAGCCTATGACGCCCAGCTCAGAGACGTTCAAGGGCAATTAATGACCAAAGAACGAGAACTCGAAATCAGGCGCGATAGTCTCAATGAAAAAACCGAACAACAAGCCCAACATGCCCAACAACAAAAGGCTTGGCAAGCGGAAATTTTAACGCATCAAGCCGATATCGTCGTGCTGAAATCCCAGTACAAAGCCTTAGAAAATGAAATCAATGCCCTAGGGGCAGGGGTCAAAACCCTAAAAACTGAACAAGACACCGTTCAAAAACAATTGATTCAATTTGAAAAAACCAAAGTCACCGTCGAGCGGGCCTTGCACGAAGCGGAAGAGGCGCTCATCCGCACACAGGCCAAAGTGCGAGAAAGTGAACCACAAATAGATGTCTTATATCAGCAATTACAAGCGGTGTATCCTGATTTAGAAGAACGCTTAGCCCACCACGAAGAAGGGGACGCGTCCGCCAATACGGTTCAAAGGATTCAGCGGCTCCAGCGTAAAATGGCCGATTTAGAACCCGTCAATATGAAAGCCATTGAAGAATTCAGTAAGGTGTCTCAACGTCAAAATGAATTACAGGACAAGGTACAGACACTCGATCAAGAACGTCACGTTTTAAATAGTCGTATTGAAGGCTATGAAGCGATGAAGCGTCAATATTTTGTCAAAGCCTTTGACAGTGTCAATCAACAGTTTCAAAGTATTTATGCGGAGCTGTCTGATGGCTTTGGTCAATTAATTTTAACTTCTCCTGAAGATCCCTTTCAAGGGGGGCTGACGATTGAGGCTTCTCCACGGGGTAAAAAAACACAGCGCATTGAAGCCATGAGTGGCGGCGAAAAATCCTTGACGAGTCTCGCCTTCGTCTTTGCTTTACAGCGCACCATGCCTGCTCCTTTTTATGCCTTAGATGAAGTGGATCAAAATTTAGATGGGATTAATGTTGAAAAATTGTCCAATATGGTCAAACGAGAATCACAACATGCCCAATTTATTGTGGTGTCTTTGCGTAAACCAATGATTGAAAATTCAGATCGTACCGTAGGCGTCACTCAGCGAAAAAATGGTATTTCTAAAGTCACAGGCATTCAATTGCGTCCTGACCGCGAGCCAAACCCCTCCGCACATCACCAAGACTTATCGCCCACCAAACGACTCAGTCAACGTGATGAAGCCTTTGCGTCGATGCCACCCCCCCCACGTAGGCAACAACGTATTGTCTCTGCCCTGAACTAAAAGGAGGGTATGATGTCCCTTGCTTCACCGCTTCCGTCCTTAGACGCCCTTCCTCAGACCGCGGATGGGATTGAAATTTTACTGGACTTGGCCAAGAAAGGGACGATTGATCCATGGAACGTGGACATTACCCAAGTCACTGATGAATACTTGGCTTACGTTGAACGGCTCAGTGAGGAAGCCGTGCTTCTTCAAGAAACACGACAAGCCACCGTGTCAAACCCGATGGTTTTTCCCACCAGTGTTATTGATGCCAAAGAACAAGCCTTTATGCGATTGACGGGGAAGACCTTGCTCTATTTAGCCGTTTTACTGCGTATGAAAAGTGACTTATTGGCAGGATTTGATCCCTTTGAGCAAAATTACTTGGAAGATGCGGATTTAGAAGCGCTTCGCGAATTGGACGAGCATGGAGAATGGGTCGATGTAGATGCCATGCAGGCACAAATTAGTCAACGTTTGCATCAAGCCGTCAAAGCCCGTTACGGGAGCTTAAACGAGGTTTTAGAACGCCGTAGTAGTGCCAAACAAAAGCGCATTCGTCAAGTGACCTTAGACGACTTGATTAACGAGCTTAAAAAATATGAGCAATTAGAAAAAGAACGCACCGTCAGGCAAAAAATTGAACGGGTCGACCGTAGGCGAACGGGCATGCGGGACTTTGCTCAATTGTCGACCGAAGACATCACCGCTTTGGCTCACGATGAATTTCAAGAAGACACGGTGCAGTGGGTCCATGAAGTCTTGGGGGTCTACTTGGACAAAAGCGACCCTGCGGCCCAGATTAATCTGAGTACTTTGTCTGACTTGGCCGAAACGGATGTGGTGTCCTGTTTTTTGTCGCTCTTGTTTTTAGAAGCTCGTTATGAAGTGGTGATGGAGCAACCTGATTTTTATAGCGACGAAATCTGGATTCGTTGGTACACGACTGATGATGAGCAAGCACTGATTGAAGCCATGAACGCCTAGGTCGTATTGACCTTCAGCTTATAAAGGGTTCTTTCTGTGTCAAAACAAGCCGTTTTCTCGTTATGTACGTCTCTGTACATGCCTCAAAAGCCGTTTGTTTTTCCTTGAAATTCCTCCTTTCTTAACTAAATGTCAATACGACCTACGGGTCCCCTTCTCCAAAAGGGCGCTTCATTTTATATTTTTATGCTAACATTAAGGGAATGAAAATACGCCTCGATAGCTCAGCTGGATAGAGCATCCGCCTTCTAAGCGGACGGTCACAAGTTCGAATCTTGTTCGGGGTGTATTTTTATTTGAAGCGAGAGCTGCAAACGACCTAAATCTTTTCCGCTTGAAACGGAACCGCTGGCCGAGGATTGGGCGTGATATGAGGTTCTTGTAAATACAAGGGCTCCAACGCTTGCCATGGGGTGGGTAGAATCTTAAACGTCTGCACCGCCTGACGCATGGCTAGCGGATGACTCCCTTTGAGTAACGCACGACTCATCACGGAAGGAACGTCTACAGGGACAGGATATAAAGGCTGATCTAAAGCCCGCCGTTCAAGACACGCCTCATCCAAAATTAAAAGTGTGTGAGAAGCCTGTGCCTCAAAGACCGTGTCGTCCGAAGTGATGCAGGGAGGGGTTACCCATTGCCATGTTTCTCCCACCGAGTGAAGGCAGGCATAGTATTGACGTTGACGACGAGCATCTATTCCAAAGGAAAATCTTTCATAGGCCTGTCGTTGCTCAAGAGGGATCATGGCATGACGAATTTGAAACGTATTGACGCCATAAATCTGAAGAGTTGGTAAGAACTGACCCAAAGCGCGTACCAAGCTTAAAGACGCACGCAAGCCTGTAAAGCTTCCTGGCCCCAAATTCACATAAATGTGACGTAAATCATCCATCTCAAGGCCCGCGTGGGTCAACGCCTTTTGAAGTAAAGGCACCAAGACGGCGGAATGCGTCCATTGTTGATCCAGCAACGCTTCATGATGAAATAAAATGCGGTCATCTTCCGCATGAACTAAAGTAAAATGTAAGGCAAAATCAGCGGTATCGACACATAACGCAGCGTTCATACAGGGCGTTCTCCCACAATAGACGTGTCCCTTAAATGCTTAAGATACGCCTGCCCCGTAGGAGAATGACTCGTGAAGTCATAGTGACGTCCTTCACGGTGGGGACGAATGACAATGTCAAGATCCACCAGCGCGTGAAACTCAGGTAAGCGCTCACTCCATTCCACAAAAACCCAAAGCGAAAATCGTTCTAAGGCGTCTTCAATTTCCGCGATTAAATCGCTGCCCCCGCTTGGATCCAGGCGATAAAAATCGGCATGAAGCAAGCCCACCTGCTCCGATGACGCAGGCGCATAACGATTCATCAAGACAAAACTAGGACTCGTGACTCGCTCTGTAATGCCCAATGCCTTTGCCAGATAACGCACCAAGGTCGTTTTTCCCGCCCCTAAATCGCCTTCTAATGCGACCACCAAGGGACGCGTCTCCGCCTGAATCAAGCGCCGTGCAAGGGCTTCTAGCATTTTTTCATTCGCATAGAAAGTCTCTGTCATCATCAAGGTTTCCAAAAAATAAGTTTATGCTAAACTTTATTTACTATATACCAAAAATCGTGATGCACTTGGAATTAAATCCCATGAGTTTAATCCACAAGAGGCGTCCCCTATGGAGGAACCCTTAAGATGATGGCCGTCGTTTCAACCAATGATTTTAAAACAGGTTTGACCTTAGAAATTGATAGTAACCTATGGCAAGTGGTCGAATTTTTACATGTTAAACCAGGTAAAGGCGCCGCTTTTGTTCGCTCCAAACTTAAAAACGTATTAACGGGACAAACCCTTGAAAAAACCTTTCGCGCGGGTGAAAAACTAGAAACCGCCCACTTGGAAAAAAGTGATATGGCGTTTTTATTTTCAGATGGCAGCGATTATACGTTTATGGACAATAATACTTTTGATCAAATGAACGTCCCTCAAAAAATGATTGGGGATGGGGTCAAATACCTCAAAGAAAATATGTCTTGCTACATCGTGCGTCACAACGGTAAAGTCATTATGGTTGAAATTCCCACACATGTTGAATTGCAAGTGGTGGACACACCGCCCAATGACAAAGGCAATACCTCTTCAGGCGGATCCAAACCCGCGACTTTAGAAACAGGCGCCGTGGTCAACGTGCCGTTTTTTATTGTTAATGGAGACACCATTCGCGTCGATACACGAAACAACACGTATTTAGAACGTGCCTAAGCAAGATGAAATAGGCTTAAATCATTAAAAGGGAGCGGTTGTATGATTCGCATTGCTATTTTAGGAGCGGGTGGTTTAGGACGAGGCATGGCCAAGGTCCTAGAACAACGTCAGGGATTTCAACTCGTCGGCTTGGCGGATGGTCATGGGTATGCGTATCACCCCAACGGAATTGCCTCCACCGCCTTAGCCCCCACACTAGACAGCGTGGCGCACTTGCCTGAAGGGGTGCACAGTGAAACGGCGATACTCGATTTAATGCAAGCCCATGGGGATCAAATCGATGCGATTTTTATGGCCTTGCCTAATTTACCCGTGAACTTTTTTGCCGAAACCATTGAAATGATCGCGACGGAAACGCCGTTTCAAGGTGTGGTGGTCGACGCCCTAAAGCGTACCAAAGCGGTTGAATTATTACTTCCCTTACATGCGCTTCTGCAAGACGCCCATATTACCTATGTGACCGGTTGTGGGGCAACCCCAGGCTTTTTAACCACCATCGCCGCGGTGGCCGCGCAGTCTTTTGTCACCATTGAAGCCATTGAAATTTATTTTGGCGTAGGTGTGGACGGATGGGAAAAGTACCGCGCCACCGTGCGTGAAGATATTCTCCATTTGCCAGGCTATAATGCCGAAATCGTGGCCCAAATGAATGATGAGCAAATTAAAGCCTTGCTGGATGAACGCGGTGGGATTATTGAGCTGGTGAATATGGAACATGCGGATGATATTATTTTAGAATGGGCTGGTGTGTGTGACCGTTCTAAAATTACAGTGGGTGGGAAGGTGGATGTTCGCCACGCTAAAAAACCCTGTTCCACCACCGTTACGGTTAAAGGAATCACGGCGAGTGGCCAACGAAGCCAGCATCAATTCATGGTGGGAGATGAAACCACCATGGTGGACAACGTCTGTGGGCCTGCCCTCGGCTTTATGGCTCGTGGCGTGGAACTGCATAATCAAGGGCAATACGGCTTGTTTACCTCTGCTGATTTAATGCCCAAAAGCTCCGCAGCAGGCTTGTTTTTAAAAGCCACGGCTTTTGCACGTGAAGTCCCCCTCACCGTTTAACGATTGCTCGGTGTTGACTCCCGTATAAAAGGAATCAAAAAAAATTCCCTGTGACTATCGCCCCAAGGAATTTTTTATTGATTCAGAAAGGCTTATTCTGTGTGTTCAGTCGCAGGGGCGGCTTCACCTTCGGCAACTTTTTCAGCTTCAGGCGTAGGAGCCATTTCACCTGTGGTTTCAGTTCCCATTTCAGGAGCCACTTCTTCAACGGCAACAGGTTCTGTTGCAGGGGCTTCTGTTTTTTCGTTACAACCCGTCAATACCACGGAACTGGCAAAAGCCAAAGACACTAAAAACATTCCTAGAAATTTGATATTCATTACGAGAACTCCTCAACACATTAATCATTCTACAAAATAAAAGAGCCAAAAAATTAAACAAATCGATGCTCAGAAAAGCATACTGAAGCAAAGATCTTTAAATTAAAGCTTGGGTTTATTATAACAGACTATTTTAAAAGGGATACTAAAACCTTTTGCTACAATTAGGAAGACGACAAGGGCTTTAATGTATTTCGCTTTCAAACGCAAAAATAATTTTTTCGACCCCGGGAAGCCGTTTTAAGGATTGTTTCCAGTGGCTCCAATGCGTGACGTAATGGCGAATATCAATGACGTAAGTCAAGGTCAGGGTAGGGTCTTCGTTTTCGGCGTCCTGATTCATTCGGCCACTTTCGACACTGCGGATGCGTTCTTCTAATTGGTCTTCGACATAGGCCATGACGGCTTGTTCATGCGATTCTTTGACACAGACCGTAAGCTTTAAAATATCTTTGTCTCGAAAGCGCTTGTGATACTTTAAAAAAGGGAGCTTCCCCATGGTGTAGAGAATAATCACGGTGAGAAATGTGGCAAATCCTGCCACGGCATGGAGCCCTACCCCCACCAGCATGCCAATCGCCGCCACATTCCAGAGGCTCGCGGCGGTGGTAATACCCCGAATGGAATTGCCTTCCTTCAACAAGGCCCCCCCTCCAATAAATCCAATGCCCGTGACGATTTGCGCCCCGATGCGAGAAGGGTCAAAATTGAGATTCGTATGAGCCAAGGTATTCGGCGATTGAGAAACCTGAAAGGTGGCCAATTCTGCCAAATTCGTCATCGACAGCACCATGAAGATACACGCCCCCATACACACGAGCATATGGGTGCGTAAACCTGCAGCCTTATGGGTGAGTTCTCGCTCAACGCCTACCATGGCTCCCAAGAGCGCCGCAATCACGATACGAAACATCATGTCATTAAAATCAATCATATGCTTATTGTAGCGAAGCATCCCGCTTTGTGCAGTGTGCCGTGAGAAAAATCATAAATATAGAGCAATGGTGAAACCGAGCAGGATTAATAAAATTATAGTCGTTTGAGCAGTAAACGTAATAAGGTTTCCGCGTCAGAAGACGCCAGCGTTTCAAGCGGTTCATTCTGACGTAAGTCCATTAAGGCCTTTTCGATTTCATGGGCTTCATACCCTAAAGAATCTAAGACACTGAGGGTTTCAGACAAGGCCTCCCCTTGGCCAATCGTGGAGGCTGTTTTGGCTTCTGGCGTCAAGCGACCGTAGTGGGGGGTTCGTTCTACAAAGGCTTTGAGCTTTTCTTTCACATCTAAAATAATACGCTGTGCGACTTTTGGCCCTACCCCTTTCACCGTGGTAATGGCTTTGACATCTTCATTTAAAATAAAGGTCATTAAGGTAGGGGCTTCAAAGGTATTTAAGATGGACAAGGCGACTTTCGCCCCCACGCCAGAGGCTCCAATGAGAATGCGAAACATGTCTCGCTCTTCGGGGGAGGGAAACCCCGTGAGACTCAGCTCTTCTTCCTTGACGGTAAGGTGTGTATACACCGTTCGTGTTTGCCCCAGTTCGGTTTTAATGCTCATTAAGAAGCGTTCCGTACAACGGAGTTCATACAGGTGCTGTTGCACATTCAGGACGAAAAACGGATCATTGGTGACAGGGTTTAAGCCTCCACTGACGAGTTCTCCAATAAAAGCAGTATACATGGGGCAGTCCTTTATGTTTTTCGTTCAAAGTGTTTCGTTAGTCTAGCATAAATAGGCTTCGACTCCTTTAGCTAAAGGACGAGACTAGGGGGTGTTAAGGTCAATGCCGAATCATGGGTATAGGCGTTTACTCAGGCTTAGCCTTTCTAAACGTCACCCTTCTGAAAAGGACTTTAAAATATGTATCCAATTACGGCATTTAACACGGGTTTTGAAAATGGGATGTTGAATAGTGTTCGTGCCATGACGGCCGACTTAAAACAGATGGAATTATTGAGCGAAAATGTGTCCAAATCAGGATTACCTGGCTTTCAAGCGAATCGGGTGGTCCGCCGACCTTTTGCAGAACTGCTTGGCGTGGAAAGCATCGAAAAAGTGAAGGATCAACGCGTGGGCCGTTTACGCCAAACGGGTTATGGAGAAGACTTCGCCCTAGGGACGGAAGGGTATTTTCAATTACTGAATCCGCAAACAGGGGCGATCACGCTGACGCGAGATGGCCGTAGTCAAATTGATGCCAAAGGGTATATGCGTTCACAAACGGGGGAACATTTTTTAGATGCGACAGGCAACCCAATTCAACTGCCTGAAAAGCCTGCCGATGCAGGCAAGCAACTCAAAATTGATGAAGACGGTAGTATTACGTTTCGAAGCCTCAATTCTGGGACGTATACTGCGGTGGGTCGTTTAGGTGTGGTGAGTGAGGCAGGGACGCGTCCCGAAAAAGTGGAGATTCTGCACTTACACACGGAAGATGGGAATGTCATGATTCAAGAAGAATTTATGGAAATGGTTCCCACACGACGCTATTTTGAAGCCAATTCACAAGTTTTTAAAATTCAAAGTGAATCGCTACAGCGACTGCTTCAAGAATTGGGCCGTGCACAGTAATCCCTAATTAAAAATCTGACGCTGTATTAAGTAGAAAACAAGCGATTCCACACGCTTTGCTTGGGCGCAGGCAGGGTAGCCTGTTCATGCTTACGACTCAGTTGCAAGGTATCTTGAGCCAAAGGGGCTAAATGTCCACTACGAGCAGAAGTACTGGCTTTCATGGTGGCGTGTTGTTTGGAAAGGTCTCCCCCACTTGCGACGACCACGACGGTACCCAAGTGACTGGTCGGTGTGCTACCCAGCCCTACGGGACGAGGCATAGACGAAGAGGCAACCTGTGAAGGGGATGCAAATAAAGTAGGACGCGTATAATGACTCATCAGATGCAATTTCCTTAAAATCCACCTTGAATCGGCAAGCGTAGACTTTTGAAACACTGTAACTATGTGTAATACGACAAATGTATTAAGAAACTATTAAAGCATATTTTTAAAGACTTGGCAACTAGAAAAAACATCTGGCTCATGTAACAGGTAAACGGTTATTTTTGATCGGTTTGATGCTTAAGGCAGGCTGTTAGGGCTTTGTCAAAGCCATTCATAAAGGCTTGTTTTTGTTTGACGTCAAAGGGTTTGGGACCCTTGGTGGCAATCCCCGCGCTGCGTAAGTCGTAGAGAAGATCCCGAACGGCCAAACGACTTTTCATATTGGCCTGAGTAAACGCTTGTCCTTGTAAATTTAAAACGCTGACGCCTTGCGCCATGAGTAAATCCGCCAAGGGGATGTCTTGGGTGACGGCCAAGTCTCCCGCTTGGGCATGCTCTACGATATAAGCATCGGCTACATCCGCCCCCTGCCCCACCTGTACGCTTTGAAATAAAGGATGCGACGGCAGCGTAATGGGTTGATTCGCCACAAAGACCCCTAATACTTGACGCACACGTAAAACTTTAAGGAGGTAGTCCTTCAAAGTACTGGGTAAGGCATCGGCGTCAATCCAGACTGTCACAGGCATTCGTGCTTCCTTTAAGATGAACAAGACACCGCAATGGAACGCGCCGACTGAGGTGGAGGCTGAAACCACGGATCTGTTTCATGCTCGGTTGAAAAAGGATCCTGCAAACGCTTAAAGCCTTCAGCCAACGCGTCGAGATGAAAGGCTTCGGCTTCTTCAATGAAGTCTTGTGCGATGTAATTGCGAAGGACCATCGAGGGGTTTGGAGGGGTTTGAAAGGGCTTGACGTCTTGTCTCGGTTGAGGTCCCCTCTGCAGGCAAGGCGCGTAAATATCACGGAGCCAATGAGCATTCAGCGTGGAGGGAAGCTTCATGACTTGGGTTTCAATTGTGGTCATTTGAGAATGATTTTGCTGGGTATAGGCTTCAGCCCATTGAGGCAAGGCGTAGAAGAACCGAGTATAATCGATTTGATTTTGATGTAAAAATGAAAACAAGCTTTTTAAGACATTCCCCAATTCAATATCAGGGACGAGACGGCGGTCTTCCAGTCCTAATTTCTGGCGATACAGGGTTAAAAAACTGGTATTAAAGGCATCTTGAAACAGGGCTTCGATTTGTTCCTGTAACGGTTGAATTTCTGCTTCACCCACCAAAGCGCTACAGGCTTCCACCAAACGTTTCAAGTTCCATAAGGCCACGGCGGGCTGGTTTTGATAACGATATCGTCCCTGCTCATCACTATGATTACAAATGTGGCCCATGTCAAAGGTATCCAAAAACCCATAGGGGCCGTAGTCCAAGGTTAGTCCCCAAAGGGAGCTATTGTCCGAATTCATGACCCCATGACAAAAGCCCACCGCTTGCCACTGTGCAACGGTAACGGCATTGAGAATGGCGGTGATGCTTAAAACCGCCTGTGTTTTTTGAGCCAAAGACACGGGCGTAACCGACTCTGTAAAAAAGGCTTGAAAACAAGTTTCAATATAAGGGCGTAGTCGTGCCGTCTGTCCTTGGCGTCCCCAATATTCTAAGTGGCCAAAGCGTAGGAAAGAAGGAGCCACTCGTAAAACCATGGCGGCGGATTCACAAAATTCTCGCCAAACGGGCGTGTCAGGGTCGTGGACCAAGGCAAGCGCTCGAGTACTGGGAATGCCTAAACGAAAGAGTGCTTCTGATGCTAAGTATTCTCGTACGGAAGAACGTAAAACCGCTTTGCCGTCTCCCATACGGGAATAAGGGGTTTGGCCCGAGCCTTTCAGTTGATATTCAACGTTTGTTTTTTTTTGAAATAGGTCAAAGTGATGAAAGGCCAAGTCCTGCCTGCCCTGTTCAAGATAGCGCGAGATAAAATCCATGACCAAGTGTTGAAAGGGGTGTGGGAAAAACTCGCAGACGTCAATGGCGGATTCCCCTCCGATTAAGGCCGCCCGACCATCCCCCAATTGTGGGTTAAAATAGCCGAATTGGTGACCCGCATAAACGGTGGCAAGTGCAGCATCCACCCCTTCCACACAACGTTCACCTCGATACAAGGCGTGCCGATATTCAGTAGATGCTTTTGCCAAAGCAGGTAAGGCTCGAAGTAAATCCGTATTTTCATGCAAGACCCGTGCATGGGGCAAGGGTTCTAAAGCGACACGATGGTAGGCATAGGGTTCCGTTTCAAACTGAAAATCGTCTTGCGTCCAAATCAAAGGCGACGGTTCTGAATCCATGAACGTAGTTCCTTTGATTAACCCATTGAATACTAAAAATGGCGGAGAAGGAGAGATTCGAACTCTCGGTAGAGTCACCCCTACACAGTCTTTCCAGGACTGCACCATAGACCACTCGGACACTTCTCCACAGCGTTTATACTTTATTGAGTCTACGGCAAATACGTTGGGAGGTCAAACTTTTGCTTCAATCCTAAAATGACTCGCCTACAAATCGTGTATTTTAGCCACTGGGCAAGCGCTTCAGGGTTACGTATGCTTATAGTAGTGCTCTTCATTCAGCATGAAACCCCCGTTTCCCTTTGATGACACGTTGACGGACACCCCCTTTTTTTTAAGGAGCTTTCTCTATGAACCAAATGCTTCCCGCCCCTGCCCTTATCTTTATTCACGGCATCGGTAATCAAAACCCCGACTGGATTCAAGAAGTCACCGAAGCCTTGCCGCTTGAGTATCAAAATCGCTGTGTTTCTTTCTTTTGGGCGGATTTATTTAACGACAGTCCCGCAGGGAAAGTGGCGGGAACCCTCGTCACGCTTTTAGAAACCTTTACCCCTGCCCTTTCATTGATTAAAGGCGCCACCCCTCAAACGGCTATTTTTGCAGGTATACAGTACGTGGCCGTGCCTTGGTTGAAAAAATTATTCGACTATAGTGGCGATGTTTTGGCGTATAGCAGTGTGCGACAAAAAGCCTTCCAGCGCCTAGGGGCCTTGATTCAAGCACAGAACGGCCCTGTTGTTCTTGTGGCCCATTCGATGGGGACGGTGCTGGCCTTCGAATTTTTACAAAAGCCTTCCAGTTTAAGAGACGCCGTTCAGCACTTTATTAGCTTGGGTTCTCCCCTAGAGCGTCAGCCGATTCGCGCACAAGTCTTGGCACGAAATGCACAGGCCACACAAGTGCCTTGCCCATGGTTGAATCTATGGGGAAGCTTAGATTTGGTTTGTAGCTGGATTCCGTGGCGTTCTGGCGCCTTGGACGTCTTTCAGCCCACTGAGCAGATCAAGCTTCGCTTTCAGGGGCACCATTTGGGCGCCTACGTCCAACGCATCCCTCTCGACTGGCTTGCGTAGGGAGATGTAAAGAAGCTATAAAGATCTTATTTTGTTTTTTGAAATGAAGATTCGACAACAGAAAGACCTCGGCGGGTGAGTAGAGATGTCATCCGCCTTTTTTTTGGTGTTTTGGGCGATTGCAGACCCTTTAGGCCTGAAGGGGGATGTAAAGAAGCGCCCGATGGCCCCTTGGACTTGACTAGTCAAGAGAGGGCTTCGCCGTGTATAGTCTAAAGTGTATCCCCTGTCGCTTGGCGTTTCATGTTGTTGCGATTTAATAGATGGTGAAGGTAACTTATAATGGTAGTGGCTCAAAGTAAATCGATTCATTCGGCCGTCGCAACCGTTGTGCCTTTTCCGCTTCGAGAAATCACGACAGAAGTCCCCACGGAAGACCTCGCGGCGATTGTCGCGTCTGCTCAAGACGCTCACCGTGATTTAAGCCACGTGGAAAATCAGCTTTTGGCCTTGAATCCTGCGGAGGTCGCCCCCTACTTACTTCAGGTTCTGGGGGACGCAGAACGCACGCAAGCGGAAATACAGGTCGCCACCATGACCTTATTGCGTATGGGCAACCGCGTGCGAGAAGACGTGCTTCGCTTTGCGATGCATGCGCAAGCGCCCCGTGCGATTTGGGTCGCGGACTTCTTGGTGCATCAGCTGGGGCTTAAAAAAGTCAGCTGACGTTTTGGGGCTGTTGTGTTGAATCGTGACAGATATTCATCCATCTGTTTTTTGGTTGGCTGATTCGATCCTGTTTCTTTCCATAGAAAATCTAATTCATCTAGGTGGGTTCAATGAGGTTTTGGAGGCTTTAGTGGTTGAAAAAAACGCGCCATCGATCGTTTGGTAAGGATCTTTTGGGCGTTGAATAAATTGCACCTTTTGCTGGGGGGACTTTTTGAATTGCTTTCTCACCCCCACCCGTTCCTAGAGGATTAGTCCGTAAGTACTTTGGGAAAACCTCCCACGGCTTTAGCAAGGGAGTTGTACCTAGCCCAATACAGGGATATCTCATAAATATAGCTAACCTTTCAGATATTTATCTTAAATCGCGTCACGCTTAGGTAGGGGTGTCCGATTGAGGGCCGAAGGCCGTGTCAAATTGCTCCATTCCTTTAATTGGCACATCAGGAGCTTTTGGTTGGACTGGTGTTTTCGCAAAGATGTCGTATTTCTCTCCTCCTGTAACTTGCACCTCAGGAGCTTTTGTTGAGACTGGTTTTTTCGCAAAGATGTCGTATTTCTCTCCTCCTGTAACTTGCACCTCAGGAGCTTTTGTTGAGACTGGTTTTTCCGAAAAAAGGCTATGTTGATTTGCAGGTGTTAAATCCTCAGGTAGGGGAGCAGGAGGAGGAGCGTTGTTGCGTTTAAAGCTGCCATCTGGAGCGATTTCCCATTCTTCTGCTCCTGTAACTTTCACCTCATCAGCTTTTGTTGCAATTTCTTCTGCTTGCTGTGCGGCTTCTTGGGCGGCTTTATGTTCCTTAAAGGTGCCATATGGGTTCGAGTTGGAGCGTAAAGTGAATGTATCTCCAGTTTTTACACCTGCAGTTGTGATGTCTTCTGCTTGCTGGGCGACTTCTTCTGCCACGTTCTTTGCACCACCAAGGGTTAGAGGATTATGCGGCAAGTAGTTTAGGCGGATATTCGACAGATTGGATAGATCGGGGAGTGCTCGTCCTAAATTAGGAAATGTCATAAATTGGGTAACCTTTCAGAGTCTTATGATGTTCTGGAGATGAGAAAAAATTCCTCACTACAAGCATTAAGGTATCCCGCCGTGGTTTTTGTGTCAAGGGGGCGAGTTTTTTACGTTTCGTTACAAAGCGCCCCCTTGAGCTTTCGTAAGGCATGAGCAAAACGTTCTAATCACGGTTCAAGCCGCTCACGGCAAGCGCAAGGCGTCGTTTTATTTTTTAAATCCTTTATGCTTTAATAGACCTTAAATACAAGGATCTAGTAAACTTTGGCTAATTTATAATAGGCTAAAGTTTACTAGAGCCAAGGTAAAAGACGCCTCTACAATACCGAAGCCTTGGCTTTTTTCAACGCATAGTCCATGGCATTTAAGGTGTGAGCCAATTCGGCTTCCCCATGAC
>JBIJBR010000013.1:0-15788 GCA_044345135.1 Vampirovibrionales bacterium | reverse complement strand
CCGCGATGTTTTGAAAAACGCCCATGTCCCACGTCAATAAAGAATTGCGTAATTCAAAGGGATAGGTCAGCCGAGACTGAGGGAGCCACTGGGCGACTTCCGCTTCCCCTTCCTTAAAGGGGGCGAGCCAAAACGTGACTTGCTTATTTAAACTACTGCTTAAATCATTTAAATCCCAATAGGCGGAATGCACATGACTTTCTTTAAATTGAAAGGGTAAGGCCTGTGGTAACGTCATTTCAGCCTTCCAGTTAACGGTAGAACCTTGCTGAGTTTTAAAGGATTGAATATGAATACCCGCATGATCTTCTGCCAAAGTGACTTTCCCCGTCAGGTCCCCCACATTTAAGAGAGGACTTTCAATGCCTTTAAACACAATGGACCCCACAGGCGCTCCATTGGCGGAGGTCCATGCCAAATCCGTAAAAAATTCCCCTTTACTATAAGGAGACTGTTGATTATATTGCAAGTGTTTGAGTTGCAAGGGCTGAGGCGTCCAAATACGCGCGTGAGATGAAAACAAGTGACGTGCCGCTTCAGGGGCATCTAAAGACGCTTGAATATAAAGCGGCTCCTTCATGCCTAAAGGATAAATTTCACCCTGTTCCAGTTCCCAATCGCCATGATCCATTCGTAAAGAAGACACGCTTTTCAAAAATGGCGCAGGCGCTTCAAGCGGCACTGGTGTTGCCTCCTGAATCGGTTCAACATCCACCGAAAGTCTCACCTTCCCTGAACTATGGGGATGCGTCAAATTCCATTGAGGCAAGTTCAAAGTAGCATCCATCACCGCATGCGTACTTAAATTATAACGAGTCATTTGTGTCTGTGCGGAAAGCGCCATTAAACGATTCAATTCCCGTGGATGTAGATTCAAGACAAAGCGACCATCCATCACAAGCCCTTCAGGGGTTGCCGTCATTTTCAAGTGCGTCGCATCCCACGGACTTAGTCCATAATACCCCTTCAAACCCGCTTCAGTTAAACGAATACGGTTGCCTTCACCATATTCAAAGGTGCCCGTGACCCGTGAAAAAGGTTCAGGGGCCAAGGTGGGGAAGTATCCCCCGACCTGATTCAAAGCAAATTGAGCCGTCGGCTTGCCGTCATCCAACCTGAGATCCAGATCCATCTGCCCCGTTGGGTTCACCCGTTCAGGCAATTGAACCTTTAAGCCCTTCCACCACACTTGCCAACGCTGAGCCTGCTGTGTTTCATACGCGGTGGCATCCTGAAAAGAAAATTGCGTTTCATCTCCAGGACTAAAAAAGATATTTTTTAAAAATAAAGACTTTAAACGCAAAGACAAATGAGACGAATGGCCCGCCCCAATCCCCTGCGTGCCTTGTCCTTGAAACGTGGCATGAAAGGGCCCCCAATCTAAGATGTTTGGATCCAGCAACCATGAAGACCCCTTGGCGTGCAAAGCAATTCGCGGACTTTGAATCAATTGCGGATGCTGAAGATAACGCAAACGAAGATCATCGACTTCTAGATCCCCCAACAAGGCCTGTAGCGTCCCTTTTTGCGCATGGCTTTGACCGTGCAACTGCCAATGGGCCTTCCCCTTTAATACACTCACCTTCGGCACGGATACCCCTAATCGCTTAAAGACCTGAGGTAAATCCAAGTGCCCATCGCTCTGCCAATCACATTGCGACTGACAAAATGCGGAGGCCTTCATCTGACCCAGCTCTCCTAAATTCAAGACCGCCTCCTTCAATTCCAGCAAACGAGGGGTCGTCTTGTTTAGAAAGAGCTTGATGTGCTTCACCCCAAGGGTATCTTTCGGCTTGGCCACCTGTGGCAAAGTGACCCCTAAGTGATTTGCCCAGTCCAATACAGGTTCTAAGGCTTGGGAAGGACAGTGAAGTCGTATTTCTTGCGCCTCATTTAAAAGATGAATCAGATAATTGCCTTCTATAGGGGCTTGATTTCCCACTTGAATTTTAGCCATTTGCTCTTTAAGAGAGTCCCCAACCACTAAAAGGTGGTCCTGCCGCGTATTATAGAGCTTAAGGTGTCCTTCAAGCTTCAACGGCAAAGACTCCCCTCGCTCAGGATGGGGAAACATCGCTTTAATATCGGTATGAAGCAACAAGGTATCTTTTGCCGTGTCTTGCTGATAATGAGGTTGAAAAGCGCCCCCCTTCCATGAAGGCTTAGCCAATAAGGCAAAGTAAGGATGGGGGACCAAGTGAGGATTTCGTCTTAAAAAGGCAGACAAGTGAGGGGCCGTCAATACAGGAGAATCCGCTTGTAGGTGAATCGTTTTATCTTTAAAATGAAAGACCCCTTCTGAATTCAATCGCACGGGGGGAGCATCCAAAGCCACGCGTAAATCCGTTTTCGCCCGACGCCAAGTCGCCTGCTCAGGCGTCACATCCCCTTCCACCTCCAACCCCTGCACTTGCGTGGCCTTAGGAAAGGTGACGGTTCCCATACGAATGGGTTTTGAAAAAACAACCTGTAAGGGTTCCACCGTTTTAAACTTGATTTGAGAGGTGGACGCCTGTGCCCCAAGGCCTTTTAAATCCAGCTTGGCCTGTAAATGCCCTGCCTGCCACTTTAATCCTTGACGCGCCAATTCCTTCTGCAAAGCGTTTAAAGTAGACTGGGCTTGCAAGTCAAAATTACCGCTCAGCCGCCATGCTAAACGTTTAAAGGCTTCTTTCAAAGGGCTTGGATCCGTCCACTGTGGCGCCACATTGCCGTTTAAAGACAAGGCCCCTTGAGGGTGTGTCAATTGCATTTTGGTCAACTGTAATCCCCCTAAAGGCGTACCCTTTGCAGGAGGCACCCACTGAGCGAGCACCTGTAGATGAGCCTCTTTTTGAGGCATCAAATGCCCTTCTATCGCTAACGCAGACTCATAAAATAAGGGGCGCCCACGCCAAGTCAACCGTAAAGCGGGCTGAATGTGCTGAAGTGCAAGAGGAGCTTTTTTAACGAAGAGAGAAGACCACGCCCCTGTATTAAGAGACACGTCCAAGCAACCTGATTCATGTAAGGCCTTCCAAAAAAGCGAGGCGTTCGGCAAAACGTTCGGGGGGTGATGCGCTTCCACATGAAAGGCTTTAATCCACGGTCCTAAATACAAATCCCCCTTCGCCGTTCCCGAGACAAGGGTTCGAAACACGGCAGGCTTGCCCAGAGCAGAAACAGAAGGAGCCTCAGGCGTTCTCACTTGCCAGTGGAGCATACCCACACGAAGCCGTTGAGGTGTTCGATGCCAATTAACTTCTGTTTTTTCAAGCCCCAGTTCATAAGTATTCGGACGAAGCAAACGATTCCCTGCTAAGTCTTCAATCGTAACCGTCGCCCCATCAAGATGAACTTTAATATGTTCCCCCAAGGGAGAAGGGTTCGATTCAGGCTTAGATTTAAAGGTCTCTAAGACCGACTTAAAGGCGCGGAGCCCCTCATTCCCCTGACTATTCGCCGTGACCTGCTTGACGTGAAAGGTCCCCAATAAGGCGGTGGGGCCACCTAAAAACAGGCGCCACACATGTAAAGGAGCCGTGGCCCCTTCCGCCTGAATCTGCCACACAGGAACCTTGGCCTGCTGAGTCGTCGACTGCCATTTTAGCTGCCGTGCCTTGGTTAACACCGTCCCCCACGGCAAAACAAATACCCGCACGCCCTGTAGTTCAAGATGAGACTGATGTTTCTGCTCGAACCATTGATTCAAAACAGGCAGCGCCACAGGAAGGGGATCCCAAAAAAGCAAGCCGATATTCACAGAAGCCACCAAGAACAGCCACAGTCCCAAAGTCACTAAAAGGCCTTTAGGAAGATGCCAAAAGATCCTCCACAAACGGATCATGCCCATAGAAAAGGCTTTTTTCATTAAATTGATTGAAAGAGGCCGCGAAGTCATGAAGCAAGAAATCCCCTGTCCACCCATGTAAGTGAAGCACACGCACCATTGCCTTTAAGAAGCAGGCGGTTCCTCCTTCGAAGGCAAAGGAGCAGGCGCTAACGAAGGGGAGGGTTCCTCCAACGGCGGGGTAAGAGGCTTGTCTTCCTTTAGCGTACCATTTCGAAAGCGCTGCAACGCTTCCCCCAAAGACTGAGCCACTTGAGGCAACTTTCCAGGCCCAAAGAGCAATAAAACCAAAGCCAAGACCAATAAAAGCTCACCCATTCCCAAACTAGGAATAAACAACAAAAAAGGGGAAACGTGCATAAACATAAACCTTCATGTGATAATAAAGTCATCCCCACGACGACGAGCAAAGAATACGAAAGAGGGGGTCAACTTCCCAAAGACTGTGATATACTTTTTAAGGACATTTGTATTATACTCTGAAAGTACCTTTACGTCACCTCTTAGGTCAGTCAAAGGTATTTCACCCACTCCGTTAAAACACAGAGAACGCGACCCCAATGCCTTTGAACACACAAAACAAAGCCGAACTGATTCGTGAGCTAAAAGCAAAAGGCTTACGCCTGACCCCCCAGCGTGAACGGGTCTTAGATATTTTTTACGCGCTTCCCAATGGCGAACACATTAGTGCGGAACACGTCTACAATAGTTTAAAACGGGAAAATGTAGACATTTCACTGGCCACGTCCTACCGTACCCTAAAATTGCTTGCTAGCCATGGGGTTTTACGAGAAGTCGACTTTGGCGAAGACATGAAACAATATGAACTCATTCGCGATGAAGAAGCGCCACATCATCACCTAATTTGTGTGGACTGCAATAGCACCAAAGAATTTGAAAGTGCCGTGATTTACACAGAAGCCCAACGCCTTTGTGCGGAACTCGGTGCCGAATTGGTGGATGTGCAAGTGAAGCTCTATGCCCGTTGTAAGCACTAAACAAGCGGCCTAATCATCTTATCAAACGCGACGAAGCACAAAACCTAGTCCGCCGAAACGGGGATCATTTGCAAAGCGGGCCGAGCGTCTTCTTGCATTTTAAGGGTCACATAAGCCAAGTTATTTAAGCCTTGCATCACCATATTAGACATCAACAATTCATTGGCCTGTAAATTATGGCTCCCTTGATTAAAGACACCAAAGCCACCAGCCCCTTGACGTTGGCGCAACTCTTCAGCATAACGCATACTTAAAGAAGCATCAAAGCCCTTGTCTGTGGGAAGTGTGGGTTTTGCTTTACGCGTCATGAGAAAGATCACCTATTGTTTATAGTTCTACAATACCAAAAATACCTATATACGTATAAAACCACATCACCCAACACTTTGTGCTAGCGCGCACATTAAATCATGCCCCTGTTTTTGTGCGTGTATGTATCCTGAATTTGGAGTATTTTGATGATGTCTCAGCGATTGCCTAATCAAGTTCCACCCCCTTTATCTACTCTGGTTCCTGCTTATGGATCTGCACCAAAGGCTCCCCTGATCGCTAAAATCAGTCAAGACGCCCAAGACCTAGAAAAGGCCAAAGCAAGCGACCGCCCTCTTTCTCTAGGTGAAACATTGAATAACGCTTTTTTCCAAAATCCTTCTGCCTGGTGGGTCTTCAACATTAGTGTCTTCGCTGGCTTGATCCCCTCCTTCCAAGTCATCAAGGCCGCTTGGGACTCCAAGAGGGATAAAGAGTCATCAAAGGTCTCAAAAGAATCAAAGATCTCAAAAGAACTTTCTCTACTAGGCGTCAGCCCAGAAAAATTAAAAGAAGCCGTAAAAGAACTTTCCCTACTAGGCGTCAGCCCAGAAAAATTAAAAGAAGCCGTTCAAAAACTTAAAGCCTACCAGAAACGCCTAGCCCTAAAGTGGGCACTTGTGGGGGCGGGCATCGGGATATTAGGCGCTTTAGGGGTCAAGACCCTGAGCCAATTTTATACCCCCCAAGCGCATGAAAAAGCCCAGTCCAAAATGGAGGCCTTTAACCAAGAAAAAGGCGTGAAGAGTCAATTACGCATCTTACCCGTGGCGAATTCACTGGTGTATGGTGAAGCAAGCGCCGTCAGTGGGAACCTTTCACTGAATCCCATGTTAGTGAAAGACGTAGTCTATTCAAAATGCTTCTTAGAACCCATCATGAATCATGGGTTCAAGCATTTAGAGCAATATATTTTAATGGCCAGTTCTCCCCATCAGGGCCTTGAGCGTCTAAACTTCCTGAATGCAAAAAAAATGGCAGAGCGCATCAAAAAAGAACCCACCGCCTTAGCAGAAATTCAGAAGGCACATCAAGAAATCCTACAAGGATTGAGCGAAGAAGACCAGCAAAAAACCATGCCCGTGGATGGGTTTAATATGAGCACACCAAATTTTGTAGAAGCCATGTATACCTTAATTTACAAAAAAAATGTTCAACCCAAAGACATCCCTATGATCATTAACGAAGCGTTTTATAAAAAGGCTGCCCAAGCCCACGGTCCTCTCAGTCCTCAAGAAGTTCAAAAAGCCGAGTTGTACTTTAAAGCATGGGAACAATACTCCCCTGTCCAATGGACCTCCCTTTTACCGTGGTCCAAATACAAAAATAACCTCCTCGAACAAGAAGCCTTTGACACCATGCCTTGGTATGCCAAGTAAGCCTTAATACTTCATAAAAACCCGTTCAATCCCGATACTTTCCGCATGGGGGAGTAAATCTAATTTTTCAATACGCACCCACAAGCCTAGGCCCAACGGATGCGACAACACGACGCCCGCCAATTCTTCGGCAATTTCTTCCAACAATAAAATATGACGGGATTTAGATAAAATTTCCAGCGTCTCTACAATCAGACGGTAGTCGAAACTAAGCTGTAAATTTTCCCCCACACGCCCCATTTCTTTAGACGCAACGCGCACATTAAATCGTAAACGTTGGCTTAAGCCTTGTTCCTTAGGTAAAATACCCACTTGAAAGGGCAAAATCAATTGATCCAATCGAGACAGCATCACCCCATGATTCACACGGAATAATAAGTCTTCTGCGGTATGGGGAAGCTTCATCATCAGGCGGTCTCCTCAATCAAAAAAACATAAAACTCATAAGGCGCTGAAACATTCATTTAAGACGACGCAGGCGGATCCAAGGCATAGGTCAGGGCGGGCAGAAGCGGCGGCAGCGGGGTGGAGCTTTGAAGTTTACTTTGTTGAAAGACTTGCAACCATACCCCAAACCACAACCAATTACGCCCATAATAATTGTGATTATTTAAGGCACGCGGCCAGTCGTACTGAGGCGCATGACGTTGATACAAAGCGGTATCTTCCAGCACCACCATCGGCCATAAGGCGCCCGCATTCGCAGGGGTTCCAAAAGACTGAAGGGTACGGCCTTCTAAGTCACTGACTTCAGGAAACTGTTGAAAAACTCGCTGCCTAAAGCTTTTAAGCAAGGCTTCACCCGTTGGATTCGCTAAGTGATACGCACGCGTCAGGGCGACATCCAAATAAAGACGCCAAGGCAGTCGACAGGCTTCATACCCGTAGCGACTGCTCATCCCATGATAGGTTTTATCGTCCTGCTTAGGATAAATCCGCCCTTTTTGACGATCAAACCACACCCAGTCTGGTGGCAGTCCCACCCGACTCAGGGCAAAGGACGCCTGCCACATACGGTAGGTGCTCTGACCTAAAGCCTCCCACGGATGTTGCTTATCTACCGCGGCAAAAACACGATACAAGGCGGGCGATCCATAAGAAGGGTTTAATAAAACGACATTCGGTACGTGCTGATTAAAGCGATACCAGTCCCCTGCCAATAAAACGGGCCCCCACGCGGAATTCACGACTTCACGGCGCCACAGATCCTTTAAAATAGCCAAGGCCTCTGTTTTATACGCAGGGCGCTTCCATCGTTCATGCGCCATCAATAAGGCAAAGGCCATGTCCTGATCCGCATCCGCCGCCACCCCTTCATCCAAGACTCCCCACTGCGTGGTCGACGGTTTTTGCCCCCATTTCCACGCAAACAAATGATGCGATGCACTCACTTGTAGATTATCCCGCGTCCATTGCCACAAGCGGTCAAAAGTGGCGTGATCATCCAGCCATACCGCCTGTTGCAGGGCGTAGCTTTGTCCTTCACTCGTACTAATGCCGTGATTATCGGGATCCTGAATACGTCCATCCGCTTGTAAAAAGGTGGCTTTATAAGTCCCCCAGCTCTGGCGTAACCACTCGGGTGGATTGCCTAGAAACGCTTGCGGTGTTTTTAATAAAACAGGAATATGACGAGGCAAGGCATCAAACACCAAAATATAACGCCACTGCCACAACACCACACTCAGCAGGACAATAAGCACCCCGACAAGCATACTGGCTACGATTTTAAACGACCCACGTCGCATAAGGAACCCTCATCTATTTTACCCCAGTGTAACGAGGTGACCCTTCTTTAGGCAAGCGTTGCCTTTTGATTTCCACTGGATTCAGGACCTCTCTTTGTGCTAGCATTAGCCATGGAGGGTTCCCTTACCCCTCATACCATTTAAAAAGGATTGCTTTGAATGTTTGAACTTATGCTAGAGCGCCACTTTTCGGCGGCACACCATTTACTCAATTACGTCGGCAAATGTGCCACGCCTCACGGACACAACTATAAAGTCCGTCTCTATGTCCAAATGAACACCTTAGACGACGCCAATATTGCCATGGATTTCAAAGACATGAAAGCCGTACTCGACGCGATTCTCGATCGTTTTGATCACCAAGATTTAAACACGCTGCCTGAATTTAAGAATGAAAGCCCCAGTGCGGAGTTTATGGCCCGTTTAATTTTCCGTGAAGTCCGTCTACAGATTCCAGACACCCAAAAAGTGTGTATTTACGAAACCGACACGCAAGCCGTCTGTTATACAGAACCTTAAATGCGTGCCTTAATAAAAACACAGAGCATCCTAGAGACGCTCCGTGTTCAATGGTATTTAAATGAAAGTTTAAAAAAAATAGCTTGTTTAAGTCCAATCATTTTTAGAGGCTGTAGGATTCACGGGTAATACCGCATACGTCACAGGCGTCGACGAAACAGGGTTCACCGCGGTAGTGGTCGTGGTGATGGGATACGTCGAGGTCACGATAGGCGTTGTTGTCGGGTAAGTCACGATAGGCGTGGCCGTATTAGACGCGGCTCTTGTTGCCACCGCTTGAAGCATCGCCTGCTGTTGTGCCAACTGTTGCTTTAAAATGGCTTCACGCTGTTGATACTGTAAACGATTGGCATCCAATTCGCGTTGAGCGGCCACGGCGACTTGATCGACTTCCTTGGCGTCCGTTTTACCCGAACCCCCTAAGAAGTAACCCAGTAAGCCACCGCCCCCCGCGGCCAAGAGCCAATTGGGTATTCCAGGGATCCAGTCTTTATCCGCTTTTTCAGCCTTGGCTTCTTTTTCAGCTTTTTCGGCTTTTTCAGTCTCAGCAGTCTCGTCGGTGTCATCCGTCGTTTCTGTTTCTTCGACTTCATCGTCTTTTTCGGCTTTTGCAGTCTTATCCGTCTTGTCTGTTTCTTCTAGAGACTTCAGTTCCAGCGACGGCTTGGTGCCAAAGGTTTGGACAATTTTATCGGCCCAGCCGTCCATCCCTACAAAACCAAGGGCTTTAAAGCGATCTAACGCGTCGCTTTCACTCGTTTCAATAAAATCACTGCCATATTGAGCCTTCACCACTTCAGCCATATTGGCACGGTTTTTATCCAAATAGGCAATGGTTTTTGGATCAGACTTGCCCAAGGTACGACGCACCATGCCGTCTGCCACCAAATTCTTGGCCACTTGGAATTCCGCATTTTTACCGTATTCACTAGGGTCTTTTCCATCGGCCAAAGCTTGTTCTTGCAGGTAAACGCCTGCCAATACAGAACCCGCTTGCTGAGCCAAAAAGACTTCAGGAGGAATCCCCACTTTTTTAGCTTCACGGTTAATATCATCAATGTTTAAGGTGACCTTCATGGTCTGCTTGGTTGTATTATATTCCGTGGTGTACATTTGATCGTCTTTCACATTGTCTTCCACGACATTGAAAGACACTTTGTCATCATCCGCCAAGGATTCAATGATTTTATTAGACGCTTTGTCTGTACGAAGGGTTTTAAGTAAACGTTCAAAAGACGCATTATTGACATTATTTAAAGAAGTCATCATGAGACAGGGATCTCTCTATTAGGTTATGAGGTATTTTTTAACAGGTAACACATCAAGGGGAGGGAACAGAGAACACAGGGTTTGTTCTACATCTAAATAAAAACAACGACAGGCCATGACTTTCTTTTTTGTTACTTTCTGTTACAGGCCTTAGAGCATAAATGCACTAGCACAAGCGCTACCACTTTTCGGTTTTATGCTGGAGAAGCCCTTTTCAGTCCACGCAAAGGACCCAAAGGCTTCACGATTATTACAATTTGAAGAGAAGGACGCGTTAAACCCGTGCCATACTATCCACTCCCCCCCGTGGGCGCATTCACGGGCTACATCGGGAACCCCTATCTCGCGGCGGGGGGCTATAGTACAGGGACACCTGCGGGCTATCCCTTGCCGCTGCCTCCTCGTTTTCACGAATCTCCCAACGCCGATTGGATGACGCCTTCTGAAGCACAGTTTGAACGCCGCCACTTAGACCATCAAATCAATTTAAGTGCCTCTGACTGGGCGCAAATGGCCATTTTAGGGACCTTAGGCGTCGCCTTATTGGCCATGATCTCTTTTTAAATGAAATCCGCTTTTCAAGATACTCTAAAGAAAGTTGCTTATCATGATGTCCGTTTACGGTAACTCACCCTACTATCCCAACCAAGGCAGCTACATCCCCGCTACATGGGATGTCAACGCCATGGCGAATCCCTACACAGGCATCCCTGATGCGCGTTACATCAACACGCATCCTTCCATTTTGGAAGCTCATGTCGATGAAGCCCCTGTCGTGCCGATGGAACCCAACCCCACGATGTATGGATTTTTACCCGTTAACCACAGTAGCCCGTGGATCAATGATGTCGCCACATGGAGCATACTACTTTTAACAGGCGTAGGCGTGCTGAGCCTTTTAAGCTACCAAGGCCCGAAAAAAAGTACTCATTCGGCGGAAGCCTTTTGGAAATGGCTCAAAAATCCGATTGCCAAAAAATTTGAAGATGACCAAGGCAAGCTCACCGCCAAATGGATGCTTGGCTTACAAGGGCCTGATGGCAAAACCAAACAAGCGAATCTTTCTCGGCGTATGCAGGCCGAAGGCGGAACGCATTACATTCAAAACCTGATGAATTATTATGATGAATACGGGGGGAATGTCTATAAGCGTGCGCGTATGGCCAAACATTTAGAAGAAAAGCGCGCACAAGGTATTGATGTCCTGCTATTACATCGAGAATTGCTCCGTCATCCCCAAGACACACGCTACAAGAAGGATTTTTATAAGAATTATGGGTTTAAAACGCAGGGAGAAGCCGTACAGCAAACCCAAATGGTGGTACGGGCCTTGCTTGAAAACTTCCGTAAAGCAGGACGGCACCAAAACGAAAAAGTACAGACTCTGACCAATATGAGCGAAAACTTCTTAGAAATGTATGTCGAACGCCATAGCGCAGATGCCCGCAACTACCCGATGGGTAACGGCATGTCTCGCTTGGCTCGCTTGGTCTACCTACCTAAAATGCGCACACTCATCAAAGAAAAAAAACAGGGAGAAGCCGAACGCGCCTTACGGCAATTCTTACATATCGCCTCTCAAGAACCGCACGACTATTCAGGCGATACCGCAACCGTTCCCACCCGTTTATTCACCTTTGATGAATGGAAGACCTTCTTGCATGAATATCGTGATATTATGCGACACAAAATTCAACGCAACAAACTCAACCGTGAATTACTGCAAGGCATCAATGATTTTGCCTACCATGGTTCAGCCGCGTTTAACCAAAACGGCAAATACAAGCAAGAAGCCAAGCTTCGTAAAAGCATAGAGATTCTTAAAAAACAGAGCCGTGATTTTAGTGCCCATGTCAACGTGGGTCAGATTTCTAATGAAATTAATGGCAAAAAGGTGACCAGCTTGGGGCAAACCTTCAACCTCTTACATGAACTCCTCAAAAAGCATCATCCCCAAATTGATTATCTTTCCACCGTGGATGACGTAGCGTAACGCCAAAGCAAACAACGCCTCATCACACCAAAATCGTACTGTCTCGCTACCTTTATGTTAAAATGGGATCCGTCTAATGCCTCCCACTCACCCATAAAGGATTTTACCATGCCTATTACCTTGCCTAGTCCCGAAATTAACGATATCACCTTGGCTCCCCAAGGCAAAAAACAAATTGACTGGGCCTTGCAAGACATGCCCGTACTACAAAGTATTCGCCAACGCTTTTTAAAGGAAAAACCCTTTCAAGGCGTTCGTATTTCCTCCTGCGGGCACATGACCAAAGAACTAGCCGCACTCGCCATTACCATTCAAGCGGGCGGAGCAGAAAGCATGGTCATTGCCTCCAACCCCATTACCACACAAGACGACGTGGCGGCATCCCTCGTTCATGACTACGGTTTGGCCATTTATGCACAACGCGGTGAAAGCATCGACACCTACCGCAGGCATGTGCAATTGGCCGTAGACTTTGAACCACATATCATTATGGATGACGGGGGAGACGTGGTCGCCACCATGAAAAACACCCGCCCTGACTGGTGTTCCCATGTCTGGGGCAGTACAGAAGAAACCACCGCAGGCATTACCCGACTCAAAGCTTTAGACACTGAAAATGCCTTGCCTTGGCCCGCTATTGGGGTCAATGAATCCAAAACCAAGCATCTTTTTGACAACCGCTACGGAACGGGGCAAAGCACTTTGGATAGCATCATGCGGGCCTGCAACATTTTACTCGCCGGAAAAACCGTCGTCATCATGGGCTATGGCTGGTGCGGACGAGGGTGCGCCCTGCGTGCCAACGGCTTGGGGGCCAATGTGATTGTCTGCGAAGTCGACCACATGAAAGCGCTTGAAGCCGTGATGGATGGCTACCGTGTCATGCCCATCCAAGAAGCCGCCCGTGTTGGAGACCTCTTCATTTGCGTCACCAGTAATAAGCACGTCATTGATGTAGATCATTTTAAAGTCATGAAAGATCAAGCCATTTTATGTAACGCAGGGCATCAAAATTGGGAATTTAACTACGATGCGCTGAAAGCCATGTCCAGCACCATTACAGAACCTCGTCCCTATGTGGAAGGGTGCATACAAGCGGATGGCCGCACGCTCTACGCGCTGAGTCAAGGTCGCTTGGTGAACTTGACCGCAGCCGAAGGTCACCCTGCTAGTGTCATGGATATGAGCTTTGCCAACCAAGCCTTGGCGGTAGAATACTTGGTACAACAAAAGGGACAGCTCCCTCACCGCTTACTCACACTGCCTATGGCACTGGATTACCAAATCGCAGAACTCAAGTTAGGCGCCATGGGCATTGAAATCGACACGCTTAGTCCCGCCATGCAAGACTACTTAAGCAGTTGGAACATGGGAACCTAAATTAAAGTCACTGTCTTGACGGGACTCCCTGTTTTCGATACATTGATTAAATAGCATTGCCTTATTAGCGTTCCTTAAGCAGGACTGCACTAAGTTCTTCATCTCAATGCTTTTTATGATTGAACCCTACGCAATTATGGTGAAGAAGTAGGAAAGTTCACGACATTTTAAACATAAGGACTCACAGTGATGACTCATCCACTGATTCGTGAAATTGAAAAAGAATACACGCGGACCGACCGCCCTGTACTCTTTCCAGGCGATACCGTTCGTGTCAACGTCAAAATCGTTGAAGGCAGCAAAGAACGGATACAGGCCTTTGAAGGCATTATTATTGCCAAACGTGGTGCAGGCGTTGGCGCGACCTTCCGAGTGCGTAAGGTATTTCAAGGCGTCAGCGTAGAGCGTACTTTTTTGATTAATTCTCCTCGTGTCGAAAGTATTACCGTCCTTCGTCGTGGGCGTGTACGTCGTGCGAAACTCTACTATTTAAGAGACCGTATGGGTAAAGCGGCGCGTATTCGTGAAAAAACCACTGGCTACGCGGCACCCACCAAGTTTGGTTCCATCTTAGTGGCCAATGCCAATAATCCCACTGAAGGTACGAAAAAATCTAAAAAAATTAGATAGTCCCCTTCATGCTTTGAAATGCAGGGGTTCCCGATGATAGGGTGACCCCTGTTTTTTAAAATAGACCCTGAACATTAACTACTCTTACGCCTGATACCTTTTTGTATTGAGTCAAATACAGTCGCTTTTCCTTTTTTATTTTTGATCTTATAAAAGATAAATTATTTTCATTCTCAAGCTTTCCCTCTTTCCTTTCTCTTTTAAGAAAATCTCTGAAAGTCTTCACATGGATGCTGTTTCAAATTCTCCTTTAGGGAGGAATCACGTGAGTCCTTGCTCCGCCAAAAAGTCCGTGACGATACAACGTCAAGGCACAGGGCCTGCCCTTCCTTGGACGGTATCCCTACTGAATTCCATTCGTGAAAACCCCATCAATAAAAGCGTCCTCCAAGAAGTCTTTGGGTCAAATATCCCCTTAACCTTAGCCGCTTCAAGTGTAGATGAAGCCAAAGACCAAGGCTTATATCAAGGTTTAGAAACCCTCAATGGCTTTGGTGTCACCTTACTCATTAACTTGGCCATGCGAAAATTTGTAGACGCCTACACTCGCCACTGGGGGAAAGGATTAAATCACGTCTTAAGTCCAGAGCAAATCCAATGGCGAAAGTTCACGCTGTCACTCCCCTTGTTTGCATGGCTCATTGGCGTTGAATTTTTCACCCCTTTACTCCGTAATATGATTACCTTAAAGCGTACTCAAGAAGTCGATTTTACTAAGCTAACCAAAGTCCGAGATAAAAATGGACGCGTCACCAACCAAGAAGACCCTACGCTTCGAAAAAAGCACCTTCAGTCTAAAAGTCACCAAGCCTTGGTGCAATCCAAAATGCAAGAATATAAAGACCTTGCCAAACGAGATTGGATGCTGGCCCTACCCGCGGCGCTTAGCTTGTTTGGCATCGGTTTAATGGGGATGAAACACAACTGGAAAATGCCCAAATGCTACTTAGACACCCCTAAAATTCTAGAAAATATTTTAGGGAAAGCCCACCCCCATGAACCAGCCTTTAAAAAAGGAATCCGTAATGGGGTAGAAAATTTTGTCAGTAATTTATTTGACACCCAAAAATACGAGGCTCAAAAGGGCAAGCTAAACCTCATTGAAGAAGGGCTACTGGAAGACGGCAATTGGATGAAATCAGGACGATTATTAACCGCCTTAGTGTTTGCATTACCCACCTACCTAGCCTTATACCTCTATTCGAGAGATGGCATGGAAAAGCCAGAAATTGCGCTCCGTGGGGTGGCCTACTTAGTGGCTAACGTCATCTTCCCCAACGCCGTTGAAACCTTCGTGAATCGTCACCTGCCCAAGCACACGCACATCCCTTACATTGGGGGGCATCAAAACATCTCCCTTTTAGCCAGTTTACTGGTGAGCACCCTGTCCTATACCTTATTGCCCGTCTTGATTGTTCGAAGCACCCGACCTGCTCGTCTAAAGCACCTAGAAGAACAAAGACGCTCTATCACGCCTCCTGCTTCAAAAACAGCCTCCCCTTCGTTACAAATGTAACACACTCAATTTTACCACTTGTGTCTCCTTCAAAAAAATGTATAATAAAAAGCAAGTCATATTCAGTATCAGAATATTGCTTTTTTACTGAGTTCAACTTCCCCTTTATATGCCTTAGTTTTTTCAAATAAAAGGGAAGTGTTTTTTGTCTGATCAAACACATCAAGCGTGGCAGCACATATTAAACATGTAGAGGCCTTTGTTTCAGTGTGTATTTT
>JBIJBR010000012.1:0-15821 GCA_044345135.1 Vampirovibrionales bacterium | reverse complement strand
GAGGGACAAATAACACTCAAAATGGGTTTTGACTCCCTCTTTGAAAGACTTGTGATAGAATCATATTCGCTATTAGCACTAGCCAATGACAGTTTTGACTCCCTCTTTGAAAGACTTGTGATAGAATCAGGCGCGCTAGGATAAGCCTCAGAATAAGGTTTTGACTCCCTCTTTGAAAGACTTGTGATAGAATATGCTAAGCGTACTCAACGCATCACTAATCGTTTTGACTCCCTCTTTGAAAGACTTGTGATAGAATTTTAAAAGTGCCATGCCCTACGCTTACCACGTTTTGACTCCCTCTTTGAAAGACTTGTGATAGAATTTATCAAGCTTAGAGTGGCTTAACTTTCAAGTTTTGACTCCCTCTTTGAAAGACTTGTGATAGAATATTAAGGCAGACAATGAAGCAGACTATAACGTTTTGACTCCCTCTTTGAAAGACTTGTGATAGAATCTTCACAAGCAATACTAGCAACGCTTAGCTGTTTTGACTCCCTCTTTGAAAGACTTGTGATAGAATTGAATCTCTTCTTAATATCAGCAGTGAAACGTTTTGACTCCCTCTTTGAAAGACTTGTGATAGAATCTTCCTCCCAATCAATAGCCCCTCTCCCCCGTTTTGACTCCCTCTTTGAAAGACTTGTGATAGAATTAGACTATGTGCGTTGGGCAGTCAATTAGTGTTTTGACTCCCTCTTTGAAAGACTTGTGATAGAATGGAGCATGAACCGTATTTATTGCTTCAGCCGTTTTGACTCCCTCTTTGAAAGACTTGTGATAGAATCCTTGAGTAGCACCCACGGTGACAATAGCGGTTTTGACTCCCTCTTTGAAAGACTTGTGATAGAATGGGGCAATCGGCTTGGATGTAGCGACCTAGGTTTTGACTCCCTCTTTGAAAGACTTGTGATAGAATGATATGAATCCTGATAAGTATAAAAAGGCAGTTTTGACTCCCTCTTTGAAAGACTTGTGATAGAATTTGTATCCCCTCCCCCTATTGTAATAATGAGTTTTGACTCCCTCTTTGAAAGACTTGTGATAGAATGAGAAAGAAAATTAGAGGCATCGAGAAAAGTTTTGACTCCCTCTTTGAAAGACTTGTGATAGAATTAAGCACACTCCATGCGCACACGTCATAGAGGTTTTGACTCCCTCTTTGAAAGACTTGTGATAGAATAGGTTTACATTTCGTTAGAATTCGAGTAGAATATCCCTATCACAAGTCTTTCAAAGAGGCTAAGCCAGAACTGAGTGAACATCTTTTGAACCTCTACACGTTACGTTCGATTGCATGTTTAATTTAATTTTAACACAAACTGCTCCCGATTTTAAAAGGAGCTATTTGTGTTGTTACGTTGATAAATATGTCTAAAATAAGAGCATTTGCTCGGCAACGGCGTCGCCTGCAATGGCTCGTTTATGGCTTTTAAAATCAATGGCACCCACCATGTATTCTGCCTTTGCCCATTGCTTTTCGGTAATAAAAATGCAAATCACACTCCCCCACGGAGGCACCATGCCTCGTACTTTCCCCCGAAGGGATTCCACCTTTTCCAAGGTTACCCCATGACGCACATACACGCTTTCTTGCAACATTTGGTAGCCTTGATCCAACAAAAACTTACGAAACTGATTCGCCGCACGCATTTGTGCTTTTTCGGTCACAGGTAAGTCAAACATCACCATTAACCACCCCATTTGGTACTCCATTCTAGCCATGGGTAGCCCTTTCCGCTTACATATTAAGTCCATAGTATGGCTATAAGTACCGTGAACTTAAAAATGTGCGTGTCGCATATCAGGTAGAATCAAGCCGTTCACGCTATGCTGTTCGATGCAACGCCCCAAGCTACTGATGTTCAGTTCGACCACATCCACCAGTTTCTTTTGAGGCTTGCCTGCTTCATAAGTCACACGTACGTCCTGCAAAACTTGCATGGCATCCTTGCACCAGCCCTTCCATGTGGCTTCGTCTTCTAGTTCTTCCGCCGAAGCATCAATCACATGATGCCACAAGGCGTAATCCACATAAGGGCGATACGGTTCCACCACGTCATACACTAGCGGTTGCCCCTTATAAGACACCTGATGATGTAAGCCCAAGAACGGCATAAGTCCACTAATCAAACAGGCCCGATGAATCAGCGTTTTGATAATCGCGTAGCCGTAATTCAGCCGAACATTGACGACATCTTCCGCCCCTTGCTTATGCCGTTTACGGACGTTTAAATGCTCAAGCGACTCATAAAAATGCTTCCAATAACAGCGTGCAGCATTGGCTTCATCCAAATGGGGACGCTCCACAATCTGTTGGAGCGCTTCCGCCCCTGCTTGAAGCCCTAGGCGTTTAAGGACTTCGATTTGATTATGGATTTTGCATTGTACAATACGGTGCCAAAGGGCTTGGCGTGTGGCATCCGTGAGTTCAAGTTGAGCATGGGTCAGGGTGTGACGCTTGCTTTGAAAGGTGGGGAGCGTCCACGCCACAGGCTGATGCTTTTTATTGCAGTGTAGAATGGCCGCATTGGCTTCCACGAGTTGGGTAATGGCCACGCCTGTAATGGAAACGGCAGGGGTGGCAAGGACCACCATGCGGATTTCTTCAAAGGGAATACCTGTACTTTCAAGGACTTTGCCGTCGGGGGCGTAGGTGTCTTTAGGGAAACTTACGACGAGTAAGCCCCGATCGATTTTGAGCTTACAGCCGATGCTACTAATGGTTAAAATATGGTGCGACACCGAAACGCATCCTTTGGCTTGTGGGCATTAGGATTAATTCGGTGTGAAAGAAGGGAGTATTTAAGTCTCTACAACTTCAAGACCACAGTCGATAAGATATTTAATGTTTATCGCAGGTGAACTTTCTTTATGTCCAGGCTTTTTAATTACAGTTTGTCCGTTAGATTTTAAAGTTCCTAATTCTAATGTCCCTTCATATAAGACATTATTGTAAACTAACTGCTCAGAAAGATGAATCAGACACCCCGAATTAAAAACCATGCCATTTTTATACAGCTTATAGCCTTTTTCTTTCAGTTGCTTCATTGTTTGTTTGAGACCAATATAAGGATAAATGGGTTGAACACTAACTTTTTCTTTTTGGTTGTAATATAAAATCTGTCCAATATTTTCTTTTGTACACTTAAGCTGTACATTCTTCAAGGGTTCATTGATGTCTACGACTTTTGCCATGTTATAGTATTTACCTATTTGAATTCGTCCGTTTGGATAAATTGTGATGTCTTCTGCTTTCGATTCTGATGAATACCTTACCGTTACCTTGTTAGGTGTGTTCTTAAAGCGTGGGTGCTTAAAGGCTTTGATGCGAGCGTCCCATTCAGCTTTAGTGTCATTCACAAAGGGCATTAAGGCATTTGTGATGGCTTTATCCATGAGGTCATTCAAGACTTTTTCACGCTTTTTGGCATCCAGTGCTTTAAGCATCAACTCCTGAAAGTTAGTACGTTCAACAGCAAAATATACATTTTTTTCAGAACTGTGACGGATTCCATAAAAAGTAGCTTTCGGATCTAAATCTATTTTGTTTCGCTTGATGTACTTGGGAATGACTTGTTCCAAGGCTTCACGCCCGACGTGACGCACCTTCGCTTCACAGACTTCTGCAGGGTCAAAACACCACTTTTGTACTTCAGTCGTTCCTTCGTCTTTCACCCACGATTTACGTCTGGTGTATTCACGATACCAGCTAATAATGTAGGCATCTAAGGCGTGGTGCTTACGGTTGGCTCGAAACTTTTTCACACGATCTTCAGGCTCAAGCTCTCCGATACTTTCAGGGTCGTCTAGCAAATACTTGTATAAATCTAAGTGGCGTCCAATTTGTGACGTTTCTTGCCCGTTCATGACGTAGACAAAGCGGTCTTGATCTTTCACTTGCAAGCCCTTACCGCAATACATCGCCACAACTTGTTGTACCAAGCGTGAAATGTGAGCGGTATCCGCCAAGCCGTTGTAGGAACTGACCAAGCTTTCCGCATCAGACGAAATTAAGAGTTCCTTCTTCTTCTTAGGCAAGTGGTCACACGCCATTACACGAGCCGCAAATGCGTTAAAGGCGTCTTTCCCTTTGCTCATCATGTATTCGTAAGGGGTTTTGTTTCCTTTTTCCTTGTTGGCATTTGCATCCGCCAAAGTAAGGTTGACCCGATTCCCTGTGCCTGAACGACTAAAGGGAACCGAATGTTCGATATCCGCAAGCCCTGAACGAACATCTTCAATGGAAAGCGAACGTCCTGTGTATAAGCAGTGGCGACCTTGTTCTTCAAGCAGTTGCAAGCGTAAAATATCTTTACCCGCCACTTGCCCTTGGGAATTACAAATACCCGCTTTTTTGAGTTCATCTCGCAAGCGGTTATTTTTTTCGGTGTGGGCTTTCAAAAAGGCGTTGTAGTCGTCTTTTTTCTTTTTGCTTTGCGTGATGGACATATCCCCACGAACAAACTCCAGCACCACATAATCAGGCGTACCATGCGACGCCACTTGATTTTTAAACACGCCATAAAACAACTGAAGACGATTGCGTACGACATTGTTCATACAAGTCCCAATCAGAACTTTTTCGATATACGCTTCACGCTTGGCTTGATTCCAATCGTCAAAACTATCTCGGTTGTCTGCGATATGAATGTTGTCCCACGAATCGCCACCAAGTCGTTTGGCAAAGTCTTGCAAATCTTGAGGCGTTAAGCCTTTGCGTTTACCTTCAGGTGTTTCAGCTTGTAAAGGCTTAAACTCACCGTCTTGAGTGGGGTAATAGCCTTTAGAAAGTAGGTCGTCCACATAGGCTTGTGGACTCAAGCCTGAAAGTAAGCAGTCTCTTAAGAGCGTAGCGGCAGGTCGGCTAAAGCGTGAACGCCCACTGTCGTTGGGTGTCCAATTGTATTGATTCTTTGCCACTTTGTTGTCTTTAAAATGAAAGGCTCCCTCAATGAGTTTTGGCAGGGTTTTATTAAGCCACGAGGAGCTTAGAGATTCTTTTTCGTAAGCCAAGAAAGTATCCCAAACTAAATTTAGCTCATCGGGGGTTAAGCCTCGTGCTTGTTGTTTTTTCATATCCATAAAACGAAGATTCCGCAACATCATCAACGCTTTCGCTTGATGCACCACCACACCCTTCCAAGAGCCGTCTTTTTTCATGTTACGGCATACATGAAAACGTGGAATTAAACAACAATCGCTCAAAATACGATTGTCGAACCGAGGCGTTTTTTGACTCAATACGCCTTCCCACTCAAGCGGAAACCATTCACCATTGATACGTGTTTTGTAAGGTCTAAAGGAGCCTCTCAATTTTTGAAACGGCTTAATTTGAAAAGGGGTATTTTTTCTTCCTGCAAAATAGGTCGCATATGCCATTTGAGCATCCCCATAAGCAAGTGTTTCGAAGGTAAGTTCTTGCACCGCACTATTTTGCGGACGTAAAACTTTCAACGCTTCAACCAAAGCTTTGAGTTCTGCCACCACCATCTCACGGGGAGCCGAACTCTTGTCATTACGAACTTTTAAAGGCGAAGCCCCTAGAGTGGATTCAATCATTTTAGGTGAAATCGGATGCCACACGCCCAAACGAAAGGTTTCTAAGTACGCAGGCAGGTGAAAATTGTCATCTAATTGAGACTCTGTCAATTTCTTTTTGTAATCTTCTACCAGTTTTTGGTCATCGCCTTCTTTCGCTTCTTTTTCGCCCCATGCCACACCAGCATCATACCCACGACGCTGGATGAGAGACCAAAACCCCTTAAACAGTTGCCAGTCATTTAACGGCGTGCCATTCGGATTCGTTAAACCCTGCAAAATCGCCACACGAATAGACGCTCCGTTGTAAAGCATGCCGTCTTTACTAAACTCTTTGCCCCAACGCGTGTCTCCTCCGCGTAAATCTGTAAGCCCTAGCTTTTCCGTCCAAAACCAGCGAAACCATGTTTCACGCATCTTATGTGCCAAACGGGTACGAATCGCACGACGACGACCACTTAAACCACGTTCTGTAATTGAAGCATGATTCGCATCCACCAAATCAATGCCCATTTCCTGAACGGTGTAACCGTCACGAACGCAATAACCAATACTTTCTTTCCCCAAGTCATATGAAAAAACGGACATATTATATACCTCTGTAGATTAGTATCGTAATAGAGTTCATTCTAACATATAAAATGTATAGATTTTAGA
This sequence comes from Vampirovibrionales bacterium, assembly GCA_044345135.1. Classification (GTDB taxonomy): domain Bacteria; phylum Cyanobacteriota; class Vampirovibrionia; order Vampirovibrionales; family JAJTHC01; genus JAJTHC01. The sequence continues at coordinate 9,623 of JBIJBR010000012.1, read as the reverse complement.
AGGTGTTAGGCAATACTCTCCACCTATAAGACTCTATAACGTGTTGCACGACCTTCACCAAAGCGTTCAAGCTTTTTCATATTGTACAACTTTTTAATTATTTCTTCAGTGGTACGATTCCCATAGCCCAAGGCTTCAACCACGTCTTTTCGAGAAAAGGCGTCTTGCGTTTTTGCCCACGTCCAAAAGGCTTGTTGCTTTTCAGAAAGTACGTATTCAAATTGATCCGCTTCAAGAAGGTTTTGTGCTTCTTGTGCTTGCTTTAACAAGACATCCATAATAAATAAAAGCCCTGCGTCCATATCCTCTTCTTCGGTCTTCCAGCTTTTTTGAGTTTTGTTTAAGGCAAGATAATAGTCCGCCTTCTGAGCGTCTATGATTTTTTCGTGAGACACCAGCTTGGTAAACGCATAACCGTGTTGTAATAACATGAGGTTGCTTAGTAAACGACTACTTCTTCCGTTACCGTCTTGAAACGGCTGAATGGCAAGATATTCAAAAATGAAGTTAGCGATTAAAATGAGCGAGTGCTTCCCTGAATGCTGAATGGCCCAATCGTACCAGCCGAGTAGTTCATCCATTTCCTTTTTGACGAGAAACGGTGGGGTAGGGTCAAAAATAACACCCACAATGTTCCCATTTTCATCTTTGGCTTCGACTCGGTTAGAGTCGAACTTGTATTGCACCCGTTGGCGTTCGTCTTTGGTGCTAAATTGTAGCATGTCTCGATGAAGCTGAAGAATGTCCGATTCATTTAAAGGGATGTTCGGGTAATGGTTAAAAATGCGTTCTAGCATTTCAATATAACCCGCCACTTCTTGTTCATCTCGTGTTTTAAATGAGCGAATACGCCTTTTTTTATAGAGGGCTTCTCCGTCATGGTCTAAAAGAAGGTTGCCTTCAATACGATTTGAAACCCCTGTGGACGTCACAATAACCGATTGTGTGAGCCGATCAATGGTTTGTGGAAGCAGGTGACCCGTCAAGGTAAAGGTATGTTTGACGGCATCAGTCACGTCTATTTTTTGATAAAGGGCTTCAATCGTTTCGCCTGATAAAGAAAGGCGTGTATTGAGTCGAAAGCTTTTCCAGTCCCTCCTGTAATCTTCCCATAAGCCAATGTGATATTTGGGTACATTATGTGAGATTAGTCAAGTGGGGGTGAACATTGTCTCAATGATTTTTAAATTGCTCCGCCTCTCACTCCCTGATTATTTAAGTCTTTCCTCCTCAGTTACTATCGAACACACACTCAATGTGGATTTGTAAAAACTATTCCCTGATACTTCTAAACTATTCGCTGTTCTTTTTTGAAAAATTCAGGGTTATTTTAGGAACAGACTTTCTTAAAAGCTTTATCATTAAGCGATTTCAAGGATCTTGAGTCCAGTATCCTTCTGAATAATAGTCCCAATTTTGAGTATTTTCCCTGTAAATTCCCTGTTATTCTTGTATGGCTCGGATAATTTCTATGATTTCCTCCACCATTTTACTTAGCTTCTTCGTTCCTTGACAACAGAATAAGCCGAGAAAAACCACCAAACGTAACGATTCACGTAGCGTTTAGCAATAACTTGAGCCTTTCCCTCTTTATTGAGAGAAAGGAGCAAACCATGCTAACGTTAAAAGAAGCCTCCGCCGTCTTAGGAATCTCGATCCCCGCTTTGAAGAAACAAATCTATCAGGGTAAGCACAAGGCCCACAAGGCCAAAGGCTACAAAGACAAAGACGTCTGGATGCTAGACCTTCCTACAGGCCATGACATCAACACCTTAATGCACCAGTGGCTTGATGACTTAAGTACAGGCAAGGGCTACCCCAAGCCGTACAGCACCAAGACCATTAGTGAATACAAGTGGTTCATTCACTCCCTTTGGAAGCACGCCCAAATAGAACCTTCGCTTCAGGCGTTTAAAGTCGATACGCTAAAGTTGGCCCTCGATCATATCGGGGCGGACGGGTGTCACTACGCGCTAAAAGACAACATGAGAAAAGCCTTTATTTGCTTCGCCAAGTGGCTACAGGTACAAGGGTTTAATATCTCACTTAAGGGGGTTCAAGCCCTGCGCCCGAGGCGTTTTAACCCTGCCAAGCGTAACAAGCTTAAGCAAGATGACGTCTCACAACTCTTTGAAGCCCTTGAAAAGTGTGGCATCCTCCCCTTTTACAAAGAAAGGATGCACTTGCTTCTCACACTTCTTCTAACCAGTGGTCTACGCATTAGCGAAGCACTGGCGATCCGCCTTGAACATATCAATCATGAACAAGGCACCATATTTGTAATCGGTAAAGGCAACAAGCCAAGGCTTACGGTATTGTCACAAGCACTGCAAAACGCCCTAAGCTCGTGGGTTCATAAGTTCCACGCACACGGTCAAACGCTCTTTAATAACCTAAGCTATAGGGGAGCAATAATCGCTCTCAGACGCTTAAGGCCTCTCGTACCGTTTCCGCTTTGCTTCCACGACTTGAGACGTACCTGCGCCACGCAATGGGTACAAATGAACGTCCCCCTCACCATGGTTTCAGTCTTGCTGGGTCATTCTTCTTTGAAGACGACTCAGCTCTATGTTGAAGCCGATGCACACGACGCCATACGCTTTGTACGCGCCCTACCTAACTACTTCTGATTTAATCGCGTTCAGTTTCTTGTCGGAACGCCACCCCTTAAGCTGCACCTACTCTCTTTCGCGCCCCCGTCTTATCAAAGACCCAAAACGCAAATACCCTTAGTGCCACAAATCAAGCAAAGGTTTTTTATAAAATTGTCAATGTGCTACCTGTTTTAGTACATTGAGCCAAGAGGGACATTGAACAAACATTCCTCTTGGTGGGGTTAGATGTACCACCATCTAACCCCGCTTTTGCCTCAACATGATCTAAAGAACAAAAAAAGTCACCTGCAAACCCAAGGGCGAACAGGTGATTTATAACTTAATATCTCAACCCCTTTCGGGGTAAAGGCTTTTAAAGACTGGTGTTTAAGATATTAAGCTAAGGGCTGACTTGTTTCAACCGATGCATACATGATAAACTACACACGGATGATAAAACAATCATTTATTTGTAGAATAGTCCAAATAGAGGAGACGAAACAACGTGAAATCACTGAAATACGCACTGATCACCATCATTTTACTGCAAATTATACAGGTCTCAGTATGCCTCTGGACCCTTCAAAAAACACAAGAAACCCTAAATGAAATTAAAATCGACCTGAAAATCATAAAAATCACACAAAGTGATATAGATAGTCAAAAAAAAGCAGAAGAACTTGAAATACTAAGCGAGTACGGCCAAGAACTCAAAGATATGAAAGAAGTCCTATGAACACCATAACCTCTAAGAAAAGCATACTAATTTGCGCCCTTATTTTAATGGGACTTCTTAACACACAAACCCCCAAAACAAACGCCACAACACCCACTAAAACCCCTAAAATACAGATAACCACAAGAGTAGAAAGCTTTAAGTGCAAAGAAAACGTATTCTCAGGAGGCTTTGATTCCTGTAATACAGAACTAAACCTATCCCTAGAAGATCTAAACCGCACCATAAACTACTCCAAGCACTACGCCGTAACCGTAAATTGCGAAGCCACCATACAGGTAGAAGATGATTCAAGCTACCCCCTCCCTATGAAAAAATATGGACGAGATTGGAAGTATGTCTACATGTACACCAACTATGAAAAAAGCAGCATCTCAATCAACACAAGAGTCGCAGGCATGGTGGATAAAACCATTAAAGCAAAACTCAACAACGTAGAATGCAAAATCTCCAGCATAAAACCCTATTAAAGAAATCTCAACAGAATCTAACCCATGAAATAAAATATACGCCCCGTGAAGGCCTTTGAAATGATGCGGAATAATATAACACACCTGAGAAGGGTGTTTTGTTGCGTGACGAAGCAGGAAACGGCCAGCAGATTCAAAATGAAGTGAGAGAGTGGAAATAGTCAACAAAATGTTGTGTAAAATGAGGGCAAAATAGAGGTTGGGCTGAAAGAAAACGCTTGCCAAAAATAGAGTAATGCGGTACAGGGGATTTTATTTAAAAGGGACAGCCTTTATATATAAAACACTTACCCCAAAAAGGTATACAACTGTTTGTTGTGTTTAGTAACTATAAGTATTTACAGTATTTAAGTATAATAAAGAGTATATGTTGTATATGACATATTATACAAATATATAGTATATTTATTTGTTGTGTATTTTTACAAAAAGAATTATTTATTATAAAGAAAGGTCCCCCTTAAATTTACAAATAGGCCTTGAATTGTAACGATTTTCAAAAAAATAACGTATAAAATAAGAAGTGAATAAAACACTTGTTTAAAACCCAGTCATAGCAAGGGTTTTGGCCACTCTGCGCACAACATAATAAAGATTATCAGACGTAGATAGGTTTATTTTGAAATATAGCCTCTTTTGAGGTTGTCTTGATCCTGTTTTGAATCCCTATTTTACCCTTGAAAAAGCTGATGAAGGGCTTGTGCCCGCCTAAAAAAGCTGATGAAGGGCTTGTACCCCACTTAATAAAAAACCCACTCCCCGTTTTGAGGAGTGGGTTGAAGGTTAAACGGCTGCTTGAACTAGAAAGATCTCCTTTCGTTTGTCTGCTTTAAGGAAGATCGCCTTGTTACCGACTCTAACGATCTTGTTTGCTTTGAGGATTCCTTGTAGGGCCTCGTAGCTTTTCACAGGTTGTTCTGTCTCGAACTCTAGTGATTTATTGATGACCTTAAAAGGCGTAAATCCACGGATAGGGTCTTCGGGACTGTATTTTTCTTGGGCTTTCACGGCTTCCGCGCGTGCGTGCATCAAGATTTCTTTATGGAAGCTTTCTTCTGCGGGCCATTCTTCTTCACGTAATTTCTCTACGACGGGATAGAGAATGTCCCTTACACTTTCTGCGGGAGTAGCTTGTTCCACTCCAAGCATTTTAAGGGCTTCTTCAATAGCCTCCGTTTTCTTGACAAATATCTGTTCGTTTGTTTTGCCTATTGACTGTACGTAGTAGTGTGTTTGGAAATCAAAAAATGAGCCTAAAACACCGTTTTTTATACCGAGTGTTTTAAGTGCTTTTGCTTCTAGGTCGTACCGTTCCTCGTCCGTACATTCATCTTTTGGGATGCAGTTGTAGAACTCTATCTTCGCGTCTCCTATGGTGTAGATGATGACGTTTTTCAAAGTAGTGGGGAACTCCACCCATTTTTTATCTACCATTCTACGTTCATTCGCAACTAAGTTTTCGATATACTCTACCTTCATCGCTTCGTTAGGCATCTCCTTTTGACAGATCTTCCGCCATTTGTCAAAACGCTTCTGTGGATCAGGTCCTAGCTTGAACGGTGGGTGTTCTTGTGCCGCCACGACTTCTTTTTTAACCGTCTTAGGTTTCACCACCTTAGGGGTTTCCTGTGGCTCCTGTGATGTTTTTGTGCCGATGCGTTCTAGTTACCCACTCGAACGCATCATACGCTTGTCTGCAAGCGTTGAGGACGTGGATTGGGTCTTCTTTCAACTGTTGGAGCCAGTGCTTGATGTAGAGAACGCTATTGTCGACAACGTGGTACTCTTCATCACGAGCATAGTCGATGCCGTATTCACGGCAATAGAGCAAGGCGAAGGTTTCGGCAATCAGCTCTTCAATGGCATACGCGTTTGTTTTACGTTCGCCGAATTTGCGAGCCATTCTGGACTCATGCCCCGTCCAGTGTCCAAGTTCGTGTGCGAACGTGGAGTCGTAGTCTCCTTGTCCGTTGAACAAGCTATGCAAGGGTAGGTGAATAAAGTCCCCGATAGGGCTATAGTATGCCCGTGAAGCCATTGTTTCCTTGAGTGTGATGTTCAGGGTTTCGATGACCTGTTTTGTCGCTAGCGTGTCAATCTGTCTTTTAGGGACGACAAACTCGGGGAGCTTGCCTTCTTGAATGAGGTTGGTTTGTGCCACGTTGAACACGGCGTGGGTGACAGTGGCCCCTTTGTTTTTCTTGGACTCTTCCGATTCTTCTTTATCTTCGGCTTTAGGTATCCACCGTGTGATAATAGTGGCTTCGGATCCTTTGAGGACGGCTCCGCCTAAGTCTTGGCATTGTTTGAAGCCGATCCACCGTGGATCACCGTAGCCTGAAACACTGGTGATGATTTGATTAAAGCCACGGTAGGGCTTTTTGGACATGGCGTTGACTTGTACACAATTAGCAAAGGGGACTTTCCAGTCCCCTTGAGCGTTTTCCATTCTGCTAAGCAGCTCGTTTGCGAGCTTTTCGTATTGTTCTTTTTTCATGACATGAGGTCTCCATAAATTACGGTAACATTAGGGTTTATGGCATATTGCTGTTCTTCTTCAGACCACTTCATTAAGCTATCCTCCGCCGATGTGTGATCGATGCTTATGGCACTTTGTGTTTTGTGGTAGTGGTAGTGGATTTCTTCCAGCATGGCTCCGCAGCATAGTATTTTAGGGTCTCCTTCGGGTTCTACGGACATAAGATATTCGATGAGTTGGGATCTACGCATTTTCTTCCTTGCCTCCTTCTTTGGTGTAAGAGATTCGTAACTCGGTGGTGATTTCGATACTGGCGTCTTCATCTATGGCATAAATGCCCTGTGTCACCCATTCGATGAAGTCTACATTATCGTCGTCGTTCCAGTCGCTCCAAGCGCATTCCGCGCTAATAACGACATCCTCTTGGCAGTCTTCGCAACTATTGATCCAAGACCTAGAGTGTTGGTCTGGCCGAGGTGCTTTTAGATTTAATGCCCTTTGAAAGTAGTCGGGAGCATAGTTTTCGGCATGGCCATCCTTATGGAATGCTTCGATCAGTGCCTCAAGTAAACCCCTATTTTCAGACATTACCGTCATTCGTGAGTATTCAATGTTAGGCATGACTGCCTCCTTTCTGTTGAGATTTAAATAGAAGGATACATTCCTTCATACCTTCCTTAAAAGCAATGGATTGTTTCAGTGTCAAGGGAGAGCGGAGCGAATCCGTAGGACAGAAAAAGTTTTGCTTCAAAAGTTTTTTTGCCCTTGCGCTTAAACAATTTATTGCTAGCCCACCAGCGACCAAAAAAAGGGAGGGTTTCCCCTCCTCTTTTAGATTTTAATCTTGTTACCCATAAGCCCTTGCAGGGTTTTGAGTTCTTGTTCAAGCTGTCGGATCTGCGCCTTCTTCTCAGCGATCTCTTTCGCTAAGCTTTGTTCAGCGTAGGCCTTTGTAGGGTAAAGGTCTTTACCTTCCCACTTGGTAGGTACAGGTGGTTCACTAATGTCTTTCACGGCGAAGGAGCCGTAGAGTTTAAGGCCTGAGGCTTTCACGGCGGTGAAGGCCAGCTTAACCTTTTCTTGGATAGGGGCGTTGTCTCTACCGTCTAGTGTGAAGGCTCCACCGTTGGCCCAGCGTCCGTCTTCACAGACGGCGTATCCGTTATCGGTAAAGAACGCAACCGCTTGAGGTTGTGTGTCTTGGTACTGTTGAGGATCTATGATCCCTTGACGTTCGGATGCGGTACAGCCGCTAGGTCTTTCGGTAGACTTAGGGTAAGCGTAGTATGTTTGTTTCGTGATGTACATGGTATCTATCCTTCCATTTACGGTCTCTGTCTGAAACCTACATGGTGGTCATTGCATATCAAGTCAAGGGTATGCCCCGCTTGCGGGGTCGTAGAAAAGTTTTGCCTCAAAAGTTTTCTCGCCCTTGACAGATGTGCGACCATACCATGTGTGGTTTCAGAGAGAGAAAAAGCCAAGAGAGGTAGACCCCTGCCTCAGGGCCTACCGAACGACCGTCGGGAACATGAGACTTCATGGCAGACTAAGCTACTCACGCCCGCCTTTAAGACAGGGGGGGGAGGGGGGAAGCGACACTTCTGATAATCCCTATAGGGGTCCACCCAACCACACTCCATTTTGAGGGTCGTTATTAACGATTTACTCTAAGATCTGTTCTGAGATATAGCATTCAAGCAACCGCTCTAAAATAACCGAATTAGACACTCCCTGCTGTTCAGCTATTTTTTGAAGTTGTGCGAAGTTTTCTTTGCTAAGTCGTATGGTGGTGGTGGTAAAGTCGCCTTCTATTTTCTTGGTTCTGATTTTTGGCATAGTAAACCCCCTGTTAAAGCGATGTAAAATTTGGTATTTTTTACATAGTACGTTATTAACGGTGATTTGAGGAGGGGTTATGCCTAGTGATTTAGAGGGGAAGAAGTCTTTACCTGCTCCTGCGTACAGGGGGGAGTTGTCTATGGTGTCTTCCGAGCTTTCTTCTGAGGTGGATTCTGCGGATTTAAAGGGGTTAAAGAATAAGCTTCAAGCGTTAGGGGTCCAGCGTTGGGTGAGTGCTTTTGAGGGGAGTGATTACAATCCTGTGGAGGAGTTGATCAATACGGCGCGTGATCCTGATACGAGTCCTTTATTGAAGGCGAACATTGATTTAAAGTTAGCGGGGATGTTGTTACCTAAGTTAGAGGGTGATGCGAAGTCAAGCAGTCCGATTGTGAATGTGGTGGTGCAGAGTGTATCTCGTGTGGATTTAGCATGAGCGAGGTGCAGTTTTTACCGACGTTTGACAAGTCGGGGCGTTCTACTTTTGAGTTAAGGGAGTATCAGTACGAGGCTTTTGAGGCGTTGCAGGTTTTGAATAAGCGTCGTGGTTTATGGATATGGCATCGCAGGGCGGGCAAGGACATGGCGGCGTTGAGGTTGTTAGCGGAGCGTGCGTTTAGGGAGCCAGGGAACTATTGGTTGGTGTATCCTCATTTTGATCAAGCGCGTCGTGCGATATGGACGGGGATAGATAATGGGGGGAACAACATTATTGACGCGTGTTTTCCTCCTGATTTGGTAACGCGGAAATTGGATCAGCAGATGTTTTTGGAGTTACGGACGGCGTGTGGTCGGACGAGTACATTTAACGTGATTGGCAGTGACAATTATGACAGTTTGGTGGGTCCGAATCCGAAGGGGATTATTTTTTCGGAGTGGGCTTTATGTCATCCTGAGGTATGGGATTTTTTGAGGCCGATGTTGTTAGCGAATGGTGGGTGGGCGATATTTATTTACACGCCGCGTGGGAAGAATCATGGGTATACGTTGTATCAGCAGGCGTTGAAGTTCCCTGACACGTGGTTTGTGAGTGTAAAGACGGTGGATGACACGTACAAGGTGGTGGACGGGGAGAGGGTACCGATCATGGATGTGGATGGTTTGGAGGAGGAGCGTCAATCTATGATGGAGAGTCGTTTTCGCCAGGAGTATTATTGTGATTTTGATGCGGATTTGGATGATTCTTATTTTGCGGAGGGGTTAAAGTCGTTACATTTAAGGGGGGAGATTGGGGAGGACTTTGTGCACGACCCTAATTTACCTGTGTATACGGCATGGGACTTGGGATATAACGATGCGACGGCGATATGGTTTTGGCAGATTCAGCGTGGCAATCCTGTGATGATTCATTATTACGAGGAGAACAAGGTCAATTTAGGGATGGTGGTGCGTATGTTGGAGGACTTAAGTTCTTGTCGTGGGTGGCGATTCAGGCGTCATTATTTGCCTCACGATTCAGCGGTGCATGAGTGGGGGACGGGTGAGACGCGGTTTAAGTCGGC
>JBIJBR010000180.1:0-3891 GCA_044345135.1 Vampirovibrionales bacterium | reverse complement strand
CGATTCCCGTGATTCCATTGAATTTATTGCATCGTATTTTTCGAAATGTCCATACCATTAAAGGGCTTGCAGGATTTTTTGACGAGCCACGACTGGAATCTATTTCGGGTTCCTTTGAAGCGCTGCTTGCTGAAATTCGAGACGAAGCCCGTTTGGTCGATACTTCCGTTTCACAGGCTTTGAAAAATGCTTTGCAACTTATGGCAGACGAGATTACGTTGTTACAAAATCAAGGTAAGCCTCTCGAATCCAGAACGCTTGAAGCTGAAAAAACAAACGCCCGCTCTACGCATCCACCCTTTTCGTGGGGAGAAAATCACAGGAGTTCTTTAAAAGCGTCACAAGAGTTCTATATTAAAACACTGTTTGATGCCATGATACCTTACGTCAAAAAGCTGGAAAAGGCCTTGGGCAAAGAAATTCACCTCCACAGTGAAGCGCCCAACCTGAGTGTAAACCCTGAGCAAGTACAAGGGTTAGAAGGCGTCTTGATTCATTTGATTCGCAATGCCTGTGACCATGGGATTGAATCCCCTTCGCTTCGCAAACAGTCTAACAAAGCGAGTTACGGGACTGTGAGCTTAGAAGCCTTTGAAAAAAATGACTGCTTATTCATTAAAGTTCAAGATGATGGCCAAGGCATGGATCCCAGTGACTTAAGACAAAGAGCCTTGGAAACAGGAACGCTCCACACCGAAACGGACGATTTGAAATCAAGCGACCCTTATGCTTTAATTTTTGAAGCGGGCTTTAGTACGTCGAAGCACGTGAGTGATATTTCAGGACGAGGGGTTGGCATGGATGCCGTCTATCACGCATTAAATTCATTAGGAGGAGACATTCAAATTCAATCCCAAAAAGGAATTGGAACAAGCGTTTTGTTACAAATCCCACTCCTTGTACAGAAGCCTCAAAGTGTATCTATTAAAAAAAGTGCTCCTTTATAAACTCTTCTTTGTAACAATTAGAATTTAATTTTTTAGTCTTTTTTCGTTTATGACGATACAAAACTTATCAGTCCAACCAACCTATGAACCCAATCCAATTAAAGTGAGATTATTTATGTCTACCTTTTTAGGTCCTTCTATGGATACTCAATTATTATATCCGATGGTTGATTCCATTCTGGATGTCCTTACTGCCATGTCGGACACTGAGACCCGTTTAGAAAAATCAGAACAAGTTGAAGCCTTTCAAATGTATGGTGATTTCTCCAGTATTGTAGGACTTTCCAACACTCAAGGGAAAGGACTTATCATCTTTTCTTTTTCGGAGTCTTTTAGTCGTCTAATGGTGTCTCGTTTACTAGCCATTAATCCAGAAGACGTGAGTAGTGATGATCTCATTGACGGAGTAGGCGAAGTCACTAATTTGATTTTAGGTCGTCTAAAAACCTTAATGAATAAAAAAAATAAGGTAGAGTGTCAATTTTCTTTACCCGAAGTACTCATTGGTCAGGAACATCCAGTCATTGAAAATGAAGCCAATAGCGATCGTTACATTTTTACGTTTCAAACAGATACTGAAACCTTCTATGTTCAGTTGAGATTAGAGAAGAAATCGTAAAAAGCGCTAGAAATTTGTGTAAACTAAACGTAGAAGTCCCCGATCGATAGAGGAAAAACGTATGACAGTTTTAATTGTAGATGATTCCGCTGTAATGCGTAAGGTGCTCATTCGCGAACTCAAAAAATGTGGATTAGAAGAAGTCAAAGAAGCGGCGGATGGGTTAGAAGGTTTAGAAGCCGCATCTAAAGAGCCCTTCACCTTAATTTTAATGGACTGGACTATGCCAGGCCTTTCTGGCATTGAAGTCATTTGTAAGCTCCGCGAAGCCCAAGTCAATACTCCCATTATGATGGTCACTACGTCTGCAGAAAAAGAAAATGTGGTCACGGCCATTCAAGCAGGTGCCAATAATTACCTCATCAAACCGTTTAGTTCTGAAGATTTAGCTCAAAAAATAGAGCAAATGCAATTGGTAAAAATATAATTTTCACGGGCAATCCTTCTAAGGGGGAAGCCTTTTCGAAACCCACTTTACTCGCGTAACAACACGGTGACCGTTTCACCATCATTGTAAGCCAAACCGCCACCAATGGATATTGAACGACTTTCACCGTTAAGCCCTTCATAACGAAGTAGGCCCTTTTTTAAACGCACCAACACTTTTTGACGTTTTTCTAAAATACCTAAGTCTCCTTCGGTACTGGGGAGCGATACAGATCGAACGAATTCATCCACTTGAATAGCATCAGGGGCCATTACTTTTAATACTAAAGACATGAATTATTTACTTTCTTCAAACGAATTAAACAGAAACCACTTCTAATTCGGCTGCTTTTTTCAATACATCTTCAATAGAACCACACATGTAGAAGGCTTGTTCGGGCAAGTGGTCGTATTTACCCGCTAAAATTTCTTGGAAACCACGCAAGGTGTCTTCCATTTTGACATAGCAACCAGGCACCCCGTTAAAGACTTCCGCCACATGGAAGGGTTGAGATAAAAATCGTTGAATGCGTCGCGCACGACCGACGACCGCTTTATCTTCATCAGATAATTCATCCATACCTAAAATGGCGATGATGTCCTGTAAATCTTTATAACGCTGTAACACGGACTGTACGCTTCGAGCCACTTGATAATGCTCGTCACCCACAATACGAGGATCCAACGCTTTAGAAGAAGAATCTAAAGGATCAACCGCAGGGTAAATCCCCATTTCAGCAATTTTTCGAGATAAAACGGTGGTCGCATCCAAGTGAGCAAAAGTGGCCGCAGGGGCGGGATCAGTCAAGTCATCCGCAGGGACGTATACCGCTTGAATCGAAGTAATGGCCCCGTCTTTGGTCGAGGTAATACGTTCTTGAAGACTGGCCATTTCATCCGCCAAAGTGGGCTGATACCCTACCGCGGAAGGCATACGCCCTAACAAGGCAGACACTTCAGACCCTGCCTGCGTAAAGCGGAAGATATTGTCTACAAAAAGGAGTACATCTTGCTTGGCTTCATCTCTAAAATATTCAGCAATGGTCAAGGCAGACAAGGCCACGCGTAAACGCGCACCAGGGGGTTCATTCATCTGACCATAAATCAAGGCGACCTTGTCTAAAACCTTGGAATCCTTCATTTCGTGATACAAATCGTTTCCTTCACGAGTCCGTTCCCCCACACCCGCAAATACCGAAACACCCCCATGGCCCTTGGCAATATTGTTAATCAGCTCCATAATAATAACGGTCTTACCGACGCCCGCCCCACCAAACAAACCAATCTTACCCCCTTTGGAATAAGGGGCCAACAGGTCAATGACTTTAATGCCGGTTTCAAAAATTTCTTGCTCCGTCGACTGCTGTTCAATACTAGGGGCGGGGCGATGAATCGACCAATGACTTTCCGCATTCACAGGGCCCGCATTGTCTACAGGGCGCCCTAAGACGTTTAAGATACGTCCTAAGGTGGGCGTTCCAACAGGCACCGTAATAGGAGAACCTGTATCTCGAATATCCATACCACGGGTCAAACCTTCGGTACCGTCCATCGCAACGGCACGAATGCGATGATTCCCTAAATGGCTTTGCACTTCAGCCACCAGCGTTTCAGTAAGACCTTCTGCATTGGTGACGGTGACTTCTAGGGCATTATAAATAGCGGGCAAGTGTCCAGAAGGGAACTCCACATCAATAACAGGACCAATAACTTGCGTAATTTTACCGTGAGACGTCATAAGATTTACTCCATTTGTCATAGCCGTGGCGTGCATGCCAACCTAATCAACCTCTCCATTTTGAAGCAAACAAAGCCATACGTCAACGAAAAAAGGATAAGCGCCAAGAACCACACAGACGAGAGTCAAAGACCTTGAAAAGGGGCTTTAATACCCAGTAT
>JBIJBR010000191.1:0-3535 GCA_044345135.1 Vampirovibrionales bacterium | reverse complement strand
ACCTTTGCCGTCATTTAAGTTTATTTTTCCTTTTTCGGGGCATTCGGGATCATAATTGATTTGGATCCTTTGCGGATATAAAGTCGTGTCTAGATGAGCGGTTCGCATGCCCATGGTATCTAAGCGTTGTTTAACAAGCATTCCTGAAGGATCGGCGGGGGGACAATCAATAAGAAACATCAGCATAGTCCTAAAATAATTTCAAAATATAGGCTTAAATTCTTCTAGAGCAGAAACAAAAAGCCTCTGTATTTTGAGACAGTTATATATCTTTAGATTAACAAATAAAGTGGTTTATAGGTGCTAAAGAGAATTTTTTAAGCCCTTTTTACAGCATCAAGAGGAGCCCGCCCCCTACTGATAATCATGATTCAATTAAGGGACCATTTCAATGAGTGTCTTGCCGTCTCCACCCAAATGCGCTTGTTCAGGATAAAAATCAGCGACCAAAGGACTCGCCTTTAAATAGTCCCGCACCGCTTTTTTTAAGGCCCCTGTCCCCTGTCCATGCACCACGGCAACGGTATTGAGTCCACTCATGTGGGCGTTGTCGATAAACGCTTCTAAGGTTTCTAAGGCATCTAGGGTACGTTTGCCTCGCACATCGCATTCTAAGGAAAAAGAGCCTCGAATGGTGGGAGTGCCTTGTGCATGATGCGTCTGATGAATACGATGTAACAATTGTCGATGCTCTGCTTTTTTAAGCGCTTTTATAGACACATCACTCAAGCCAAAAGGTTCAATTTCACTGGGTTTTACGACCAAATGAATCACGCCATTTTTGAGCGTTATTTTTTTACCATCACTCGAAATACTGGTAATGACAGAGCGTCCTGTTAATTTGGGGTGCTTCACGTCTTCTCCCACTGTGTAGACGTAAGGCTTTATTTCAGGCTGGTATGCTTGTAATTCAAGGTCTAAGGGATTAATTTCTTGTCTAAACTGTTCGTTGACTCGTTGCGTTAAACGTTGAATACGTTCTTGCACAAAGACTAAGGATTGGGGGGAAGCGTCCGTGGCCTTGAGTTCTTTCTAAATCCGCTTGGCCTGATCTTCAAATTCTCTTAAACGAGATTTAAATTGGGCTTGATAAGTCGTTAATAATTGCTTTTTCTTTTCACGAAAGGCTTGCTGTTCGGCTTTGAATTCGTCTTGGCGCTGAATGAGCGACGCCTTTAATTCGTTGAGGTCCTGCAAAGTATTTTCATGTTCTACATTCTGTTGTGCCAAACGGGTTAATAAGGCGGAGGATTCATTTTGAACAGTTCCCATATGGGCTTGAGCCGCTTGAATGAGTGCTTCATCCAAACCCAAACGCTGTGCAATGGCAAGGGCGTTTGAGGCCCCTGGAACCCCAATCAACAAGCGATACGTCGGCGCGAGGCGCTCAACATCAAAGGCGACACACGCATTGACATAGCCTGCCTGATGATGTGCTTCCTGCTTTAAGACCCCCAAGTGCGTGGTGACCATAATACAGGCCCCTTTGTCATAAAAACGCTTTAGTAGGGCTTTGGCTAAGGCACTGCCTTCAATGGGGTCGGTGCCTGCGGCGATTTCATCCAATAAAATAAGGCTTTGACTTAAATCGGTTTCAGGCTGAGCAAAACGAGCGAGACGCGTCATTTGTCCCGAAAAAGTAGAAAGGTTATGCTGTAAGCTTTGAGAATCTCCAATATCAGCAAGTACCGATTCAAAATAGCTCATGGAAGATTCTTCGGCCACCACTGGCAAAAGCCCTGCTTGAACCATTAAAATCGCAAGACCCACGCTCTTGAGTAAGACGGTTTTTCCGCCTGTATTTGGTCCTGTAATAATCATACAACGATCATGCATGCTCGTGTCTGCTGCCGTTGAATTCCCTAGCCATACTTCATTGCCGACTATTTCATGTCGGGCGTTTTGTAAGCAAAGTAACGGATGTTTGAGCTGCTTAAAATGAAAAGACGCCTGAGCAGATGGCTTTAAATGAAGGGGGTAAGCCTCCAAATCCTTGGCCAAACGCGCGGCGGCCCAATGGCGTTCCAAATAGGCAAGGGCTTTAAAAAAAACCAATAAATCAGGGGCATCAGGGGCTAAGGTATCACTCATGTCTTTCAACAGACGTTCGATTTCTCGTTCAATGGCGGTGCGCGTTTCTTGTAAGCGATTCGACAGTTCCACCACTCGTTTGGGTTCGATAAACACGGTAGATCCACTAGAAGACACATCTTGGACAATCCCAGGCACACTGGTCTTATAAAAGACGTTCACAGGCAGAACAAAGCGTCCATTTCGCTGGACGATTAAAGGTTCTTGTAAGGCTTTTTGGACCGTAGGGTTTTGGAGCATTCCTTGTAAAGTGCTGGTGATTTCATTTTCCTGCGACTGCATACGCCTGCGTAAGTGAGCGAGTTCAGGGGAAGCATTGTCACGAAAATCACCGTCAGGGGTCAGTTTTTCATTTAAAAAAGTCCACCACCCTACAGGAGAAGGCAGTTCAAGCAAGTGAGCAAAAGGCGTTTTTTGGGGTGAAACGGCCGTACGGTATTTCAGTACATGATTAATATAATGCCTGCCGTGGTGCAAGCCGTGGTATAAATCCATAAAATCTAAAAGACTTAAGCGTCCCGATTTATTGAGTGTATCCAAGGCAGGAAGGCTACTACGAAATTCACCCGTAGGCGTATGGGTAGGTTCCCCAAAGCGTTGTAAAATCCGCATTAAGCAGGCGACTTCGTCTTGCGTTTTTTGTAAGACGTCAATCTCCTTGAAAAAGACTTGGGTTTTCCAAGCGCTTTGCCCATAGACACTCGGACAGCGATTGATGACTTCTGCCAAAAGTTGTGGCCATTCTAAAACGTCTAAACTTTTTTGTTGATCCGCAAAAAGAGGATGGGCTTCTTCTAGGCTACGCATTTTTTGATGCTCCTGATTTTAAAGGCAGAGGCAAGGATTCAAGCAGGTTCACAAAAGTGCTTGCCACGCGAAGAGGAGACAAATGACGGAGGCACGCGGAATCAAAATGGCACGGAACACTGAGTTGACAGGGTTGACAGGGCAAAGCGCTTTGAAGAACAGTCACTGTGGCGTCCGATAAGGGCGTCCATCGCCACGGCGCACTGGGTCCAAAAATCAGCAAAAGCGGATGCCCCGCCGTCCCTGCCATATGCATCGGGCCTGAATCAATGCCGATACTTGCATCTAAGTGATGAATAAGGCTCATGCTTTGGGGAAGGCTCAATTGACCACAGCTAACATGTAAGGGAAAAGGTAGGGGATATTGGGCTTGAAAATCGTGGTAATAGGCGCTGTCTTTTTCACTGCCCACGACAAAAAAAGCCAAAGCAGGTAAGGATTCTTTTTGCACGTCAAGCGCTTTAAAAAAGGAGTCCCACTGACTAGCAGGCCAAGCCTTCGCCGTATTAGACGAAACGGCATGCCATAAAATGCAATAACGGCCTTCCTCATGATAGCGTTGAATGAGGTCTCGCCATGAGGGGGGAAGCGGGTGAGCCTCGGTCAAAAAAGACCAATCCCCTGTGTGAGGGGGAGT
>JBIJBR010000151.1:0-4719 GCA_044345135.1 Vampirovibrionales bacterium | reverse complement strand
CCTCCACTGCCGTTGTTTTAACAGACGCCTTACCCCCATTATAACGTGGGCTTTCGGTTACTGCTGGCGTACTTGCACCCTCTGGCAACCCTTTGGAAGACTGTAAAGCCAGTAAGGCCTTAAATAAATCGGTGATAAAGAGCAGTAAGCGCTCGCCACTGGCTCCCATATGTTTATAATGTAGCGTAGCGAGACTATGGCCTTCATTGGCTTTGGCTGGGGCAACCCACCGCAGTTTAGACGCCGTGGCCGTGGGCAATTGCTGTTGTAAGGCCATCCACTGCTTCAGACCGTAAGCCACACTAATTTTCAGACTCTCTTCATCACTACGTACCAAGGGAATATTTAAGGCCGTGGCTTGAATGCGTAATCGCGCCAAATGCAGCAACTGCTTGGCTGGGGCGGGCACGGGCCCAAAGCGATCTTGCCATTCTGCTAAAATCAGTTCTAGTTGTTTTTCGCTTTTACTCGCTGCTAAACGACGGTATTCTTGCAGTTTGACATCACGACTGCCCACGTAGTCTTCAGGAATAAACGCCGTGATATTTAAATCAATAATGGCGGGTTCATGGGGTTCTTGTTCTAAGGTTTCGCCTTTATGAGCTGCTTCCACCGCTTGATTCAACAGATCGCAATACATTTCAAACCCGATTTGCATCATATGGCCGTGTTGTTCCGCGCCGAGCAAGTTGCCCACGCCTCGAATTTCCATGTCTCGCATGGCGATTTGATAACCTGAGCCTAAGGCCGTGAATTCTCGAATCGCGCGCAGGCGGTTTTTGGCGTCTTCGGTGAGGATTTTATCCGCGTCGTGGTATAAATACGCGTAAGCTTGCACATCACTTCGCCCGACTCGCCCACGAATTTGGTACAACTGTGCCAACCCATAGCGGTCCGCATCATCAATAATTAAGGTGTTGGCATTAGGAATATCCACCCCACTTTCAATAATCGTGGTGGCGACCAAAATATCAAACTGCTTATTGGCAAAATCGAGCATGGCCGTTTCAAGTTCATGCGGAGGCATTTGCCCATGCGCGACACGCACACGCGCTTCTGGCACAATTTTTTCGAGTTCTGCACAGCGGTCATAAATACTTTGCACGCGGTTATGCAAGTAGTAAATTTGCCCCCCACGATCCAACTCATGTAGAATCGCCATACGTAATTGCGCGGGATTAAAGCCACCGACTCGCGTTTGTACAGGCAAACGATTGACAGGTGCCGTGTTGATGAGACTCATTTCTCGAACGCCTGAAAGCGACATATGCAAGGTACGCGGAATAGGTGTCGCCGACATACTCAAGACATCCACATTGGTGCGCATTTGCTTAATGCGCTCTTTATGCGCCACGCCAAAGCGATGTTCTTCATCAATGACCAAAAGGCCCAAGTCTTTAAAGTGAATGTCCCGCTGAAGTAAGCGATGCGTCCCTACCACAATATCAATTTCACCTGCTTTAAGGCGTTGTAAGGTTTCTTTTTGCTCTTTGGGGGTTTTAAAGCGAGACAATAAACCGATTCTCACCCCCCACGGGGCCAGTCGTTCTGAAACGGTATTAAAATGCTGTTGGGCCAAAATCGTAGTCGGCACCAAAAAGGCGGTTTGTTTCCCTGACATCACACATTTAAATAAGGCGCGTAAGGCCACTTCCGTTTTTCCAAAGCCCACGTCTCCGCAAATGAGGCGGTCCATGGGTTGTGCATGTTCCATGTCTTTTTTCGTGTCTAAAATGGCCTTCCATTGGTCGGGGGTTTCTTCAAAGGGAAAGGCCTCTTCCATTTCGACTTGCCAAGGGGTATCGGGTTCAAAGGTGATGCCTTGAACGTCTTGACGTGCTTTATATAAGGCAACTAACTCGTTGGCAATGTTTTGAATCGAATGTTTGACCTTGGCTGTGACACGCTTCCATTCGGCTCCGCCCATTTTAGATAAAACCGGTTTGACATCCCCTGTGCCATTAAAGCGAGCAAGCAAGTGGAGTTGCTCAACAGGAAGAAATAAGCGGTCGTTGCCTCGATACTGAATTTCAAGGTATTCTCGCTTTTCAGTGTCCATTACAATTTGTTTGAGTTCGACAAACTGCCCAATACCATGCTTGTGATGCACCACATAGTCATTGGGTTTTAAATCAGACAAGGCGCTAATGGCACGGTCTTGGTCTTGTTTATGCTTGTTCTGTCGTTCACTTTGGGTACGGCGCACCCGCCCGCGGCCAAACAATTCGGCGTCGGTGAGATAAATCATTTTAAGATGAGGAAACTGTACCCCATCATTTAAAGCCGTTTTGCAAATAATAATATCTAAGCCATCTATTTTTCGCTGAAGCTTCGCGTCTTGCAAGACATTGTCCGCGTCATAGACATCCGCCCAATACTGAGTGGGCAGATCCACTTCTCGACATAAATCTAATAGGCGTTGAGGATAATCGGTGGCCACCCAAATTTGATAGCCTTCTTGACGCCACGCCTTCATCGCCGTGAGGGCCTCATCCAACTTGGCCTGAAAACGGGGGACACCTATAGAGGCGAGGGGATTGGAAGGGATTTGAAACGGTGTAAGGGGAGCGTCCTGACCAGACGTATCACTCGGATTTTCCCCATGATGGGTGTAGGTATACACCAAACGATGCGAGGGGGGATGATGCAAGTGCTGACTCACCGCTTCATAAGACGCGTGTAAGGGATTCATCCGTTGTAAATCGAGTAAGTGGCCTTGCGTAATTCCCTTGTCATATTGGGATGTAAAACGCTCTGCCAGACGCTTCATTTGCGTCGTCGCTTCTTGCCAGTCGTCCCAAATCAGGGTAGAGTTTTGCGGTAGATATTCTGTCAACGAGTCAAAGAGCACGTCAAACAAAGGCGCATAATAGTTTAAGTCATCGGGCACGACCCCTTGTTCAATACTTTGTAGTTGTTGTTGAATATTCGTGGCCAAACCTTCCAAGGCATTAGGGTCTTGCATGCCTTTGGATTGTTGACTTAACTGTTCAAGTAAGACCCCTTCAAGCTGGGCTTGACGCGCCGCGGTTAAGACCAAGTGATCAATGGGAAAGAGGGTCACGGCCTCCACCTTTTCTACCGAACGTTGTGTTTCGACATCCACCAAACGAATATTTTCCACACTGTCACCAAAAAATGAAATCCGTAAGGGAGACGCATTGACGGGATAGACGTCTAATAAATCCCCCCGACGAGAAAATTCGCCTACCGTCTGTACCAAGTCTTTAGGGCTGTAGCCCATGGCGATTAAGTGGGCGAGTGCCTCTTCAATGTCTTGTTCTTGGCCTACCGCGAGATGAAGCCCTTCTTCTTTTAGAAACGCCAAACTGGGGAAACAGGGGATTAAATTTCGGGCTTGTACCAAATAAATGCCCGCTTTTTCTTCTTTTAAATCATGTAAAAACGCATAATGTTCATTTAAAACGGGACAAGGGATACGGGCCATATCATACGGAGAAAAAATATCGGTCGGGTAACGATGCACTTGAGATTGAAAGGCATGCGCTGTTTCAAAGATAGGTTCTAAAGCGGCATAAATATTGAGCACAGAAGGGGCATCCGCACAAACCACGACCACAGGTTTAGTAGACGCATCTAAGCAGAGTTTCAAAAACGTGGCTTTGGTCGTCGCACTTTGAAGGGATTCTAAATGTAAGACGGTGGGGGCTTTAGATTTTTTCGTCGATAACAGCGCTTTTACATCAGGGTGACTTTGCACCTGTTTCAACCAGTACGCCGTGGCTGCACTATACTGAAGCTTGGCGTGGGGTGTTTCCACTAAACGAGGAGATGTTGGAGAATCCACTGTATCTAATAACCCTTTTCAGAAAACCTCACCCCTTCATCATAACATAGTTAGCCCCTTCATATCAGATTAAAGTCAAAAAACAATCTGACTTTACGACTGGCCGTGAAGAAGCGTTTGAAATCTTTGTATATCTTGTTTATAATAAAGTGAAATAAACCCTTGTAAGAAGAGCACCCCGCATGACGAATCCACTTCGCGATACGCCGATTGAACTGTCCATCACCCTAAGTGGAGAACATCGCCCTTGGGGTAGCTATGTCGTTTTGCAAGATTTACCCCACTATAAATGTAAACAGCTTCAAATTTTACCGCAAGAACGCCTCAGCTTGCAGTTGCATTATCATCGAGAAGAATATTGGATTGTCACCCAAGGGGAAGGCTTACTCACCCTCGGCGAAAGCACGCAAAGGGTTCAGAAGGGAAGCATGATTCACATTCCTGTGGAAACCAAACATCGCTTAGAAAATACGGGGACTGTGCTTTTAGAACTCATTGAAATTCAATTGGGGCAGTCTTTTGAAGAGTCGGACATTCTACGCTTTGACGACGATTATCAGCGTGTATAAATCATATCAAAAATCCCCTTCTCTTCTCCAATCCCCCCTTGTCTTAAGGAGCTTATGTCGGAGAGTGTTAATTTTTAACTAAAAGCAAAGAGACAATTAACTAAATAGCTGTTATAATATTCCTTAAGTCTATTAAGGAGTATTTAAAATGCAGTGTCCCAAATGTGGCAGTTTTGACAAGGTCAAAGCAGGATTTATCGGCGAAAACCAACGGGATCAATGCAAGAATTGTCCCTGTAAATATACACGATCTACCCCCAAAGGGCTTGCTCCGCACTTGTGGGAGCTTGCCAGAAATCTCTATTTGTCTGGGGTTTCCCTCCGCCAAATAGGGCAATTAAT
>JBIJBR010000150.1:0-4729 GCA_044345135.1 Vampirovibrionales bacterium | reverse complement strand
AGACGGCATACATCGGCAAATTAGTATCATCCACTAAACTATTCATAAAATAGCTATTTTGACCTTTTACAAAACCGTTACCATGGGCTTGTAATTCCTTACGAAAAGCATTTTAAGATCATACAATTCATCTAAACTAAGGGGACTTAGTGTTTTATGTATTCCTTTAAAAGTACCCTTTGTTTCCCATTGTTGGAAGACTTTGGCAAAAATCTTCATTTTTTCTATCTTGTTTTCTGTTCTGCTTTTAAAAAGGGTAGGAATCAATTTGATTTGTTGTAACGGACTCATAAATGCTTTCGTCATATTCATACGTACATCAACCTGTTTAAGCATTTCATCGTAATTATGAATATGTTCCGCATCTTTAAATGCGTAAAGAATCGTAGACTGAATGGCATGTAAAACTTCATGTACACTGGCACTCTCAGCAGATAATATTGAATTTCTATGCGTAGCTTTTGGAATAAAAAGATGCCCATGGACTTGTGTTGTTTTATTAGGGGTGGTATCTGCAAAAGCGGCGGCAGCTGTATGTTTAAAGCCCTGTAAAATACCCTCAAATTTCTTAAATTGTTTTAAGTTTAACCGCTTTTTAAAATCATTTAAAACCGCTTGATAAAATGTGTGAGGGTTATCATGCACTTGAATGTTTGGAGCTCTCCAATTAGGTAAATTGAATCGCTGTTGAATCTTTATTTCATTTCTCTGTAACCATTTTTCTACGTTTTGGTAGCCTTGTTGAGGATCACTCGAATACTTAAGTAGAATAGGTTCCACATTTCTCATAATTTCCCGAGTATACTGAACCATCCGTTTTGTCATGTTGGGGGTTATTAATGTTGACATAGACAAATCCTTTTTTAAGTCTTGTTATTATATAAAAACCTGATCCATCAAAAAGATGCGTCTGTTGTTACTTGAATCCGCCCTAGCATTTAATTCGCTTGGTGAGCTTGAAAAAAAAGCCAACGAACCGAACGGTCACAATGACGATAGGTATCGTTGATTATCCTAAGCTATCCCAGTTGGGGCCGGTCGCGATATCCACGACCAAGGGCACCCGTAAAGGCTGTTCACATTCCATGGCCCATTGAATCAGCGCTTTGCTTTCTTCCAAAGCGTCAGGGGGCGCTTCGAGCACCAATTCATCATGCACTTGCAAGAGCATTCGACTCCTTAAGGTGGAGGCTTCTAAACGCTGATGAAGACGTTGCATGGCGATTTTAAGCAGTTCGGCGGCCGCCCCTTGCACAGGGGTATTGAAACTGGCGCGTTCGGCGAATTCTCTAATATTTTTGTTCGTACTGCGAAGATCCTGACTTAAATCTCGACGACGCCCAAACAGGGTGGTGGCACCGCCTCGTTCATGAGCAGCTGCAATGGTGTCGTTGATCCAGTCCTTAACCTTAGGGTAGGTGTCAAAATAGCGGTTGATAAAGGCTTGTGCTTCACCATAGGAAACACCCAATTGTTGGGATAATCCATGTGCGGTTTGGCCGTAAACAATCCCGAAATTAACCGATTTTGCGGTATAGCGCTGCGTTTTACTCACCTCTTCTAAAGGCACGTCAAAAACCAAGGCGGCGGTAGCCGTATGAATATCCACCCCGCTTTGAAAGGCTTGAATCATGGCGGGATCTTCACACAGGTGGGCCAGAATTCGCAATTCAATTTGAGAATAGTCGGCTGAAATGAGTTGCCACCATGCTTCGGCGACAAAGGCTTGACGAATACGTTGGCCCATCGGCGAGCGTACAGGAATGTTCTGTAAGTTAGGGTCACTCGACGACAAACGCCCTGTCGCGGTAATCACTTGATTAAAGCTCGTATGGACGCGTCCTGTTTGAGGCTTAATGAGCAGAGGGAGCGTATCAACATAGGTGGATTTAAGCTTATACAATTGTCGGTATTCCAACAAGAGTTCAATAATGGGGTGTTCGCCTCGTAAGGATTCGAGCACTTTGTTGTCGGTGGAATAGTTTTTGGTCGCGGTTTTACGCTTGGGTTGAATGCCTAGGGTATCAAAAAGCAGTTCCCCCACTTGTTTGGGAGAATTTAAATTAAAGGGCGAGGGGCTAAAGGCTTGGGCGGCCTCATCAATACGATGAATTTGCTCCCCTAGCGTTTGGGCAAGCAGGCTTAACGGTTCGGTTTCTAAACGAATCCCGTTAAATTCAAGTTCTGCCAAGACCCACGTCAAAGGGTTTTCAATCTCATAAAATAAGCTGGCTTGTTCAGGCTGAGCCTCTAGACGCTGCGTAAATAAATACGCCAAACACCATGTGGCATAGGTATCACTCGCACCGTAGGGGGCGGCATTTTCAATAGGGACTTCTGCAAAAGTGATTTGTTTTTTACCTTTACCAATCAATGTGTCAATGGGGTTCATGGTGAAGTCTAAATGGCGTTCAGCCAGCCCTTTAAGGCCATGTTTTTCTTCAGGTTGTAGGACATAGCTCATAATCATAGTGTCTAGCACAGGGCCTGCCAAATGAATCCCCCAATGGCGGGTACAGTTACGTTCGTATTTAAGATTGTGAATGAGTTTTAAAATCGTAGGATTTTCTAAAAACGCTTTCAATAAAGCAAACGCGTCGTCATAGGGGATTTGTCTTTGCCTTTCAGGTTCTGTCATAAGATTTGCCACATGAGCTAAGGGCACATAGACATTACGTAAACGCGGTTCCCCATTGCGCTCCACACATGGATAGTCTGCGGGGCTGTCTTTTAAATTTAAAGGATTTCGTGCCGTAAAGCGTGAAGATTGAAGTCCAGGGCCCCACGTTAATCCAAAACCCACCAGTGCCACGTCATGAATGTTAAGGCCCGTGGTTTCTACGTCAAATGCACAAATACCATGATTTTCTTCAATGTCTTTAAAAATATCGCGAAGGGTGTCGAGGTCTTGAATAATCTCATACGTAAATGTAGGGAATTGAATCGCGGGCGTTGGAGGAGACGCCTCCTGTGCTTGGGGTGTCAACAAGGGAGCGCTGAGTGTCGCATCTTCTGTTTTCAGGCTGAGAAGCTGAGTCCATTTAGGGAGCTGACGTTGAAAGGTTTTGAAATTATAGGTTTCAAAAAAATGAAGGAGGGCTTCCGCAGTGGCTTGGCTACTCCCCAAGTGAGCATGGTCTAAGTCGAGCGTGATATCTAAATCATTGACAATAATCGCCAATTTTTTGGATAAAAAGGCCATGTCCCGTCCTTCGCTTAATTTACGGTGCACGCCTGCGGGGGTAATTTCCGCTAAGTGAGTATAGACGTTTTCAAGCGTTTGGTAAGCATCAAGTAATTTGACGGCGGTTTTATCTCCAATACCTTTGACACCAGGAATATTGTCGCTACTGTCTCCTTTCAGTCCCTTGAAATCGGCCACCTGTTCAGGCGTCACCCCCCATTTGGCGACGACTCCCTCCCAATCATACACGGTTAATCCTTCATGAGTATTACGGGCAGGAATCAGGATATTCACACGACTGTCACGATCAATCATTTGAAAACTGTCTTGATCACCCGTCAGCACATCCACCCGCCAGTCGGCGTGGGTGTCAATCACTTGTTTAGACAAGGTGCCAATGACGTCATCGGCTTCGACCCCTTGAATACGAAAAACGGGCAGGCCTAGTGCTTCAATCCCTTCGTAGAGCACGTCCATTTGTTGGCGCATATCATCTGGCATACGGCTACGATTGGCCTTATATTCAGGGTACCACTCCGTTCTAAAGCTTTCTCGTGCCACGTCAAAGGCGAAGGCCAAGGCATCGGGTTGTCGTTGAGTGAGCAATTGAAAAATGGCGTTAAAAAAGCCATACACCGCCCAAGTGGGAATGTCTTGCTGGTTGCGCATTTGGGTACGTTCTAAAGCAAAGTACATCCGGTAGGCCAACGCGTGACCATCCACCAAGACGAGTGTTTTTGTGGGAGGAGAGGAAATCATGAATCCATAAACCTTTCTCGCGTGATTTTAGATGAAACCGTTAAGAGCATCCCTTAATTTTATTTCAATAGCATAACATGGACAAGCAAGAGACCTTAACGCCCCACATAATAATTAATAAAGTGAAGCAAACCTAAAATTTGACGAATGGATGGCTTGATCAAGATTTTTTTTTTTGAGAGAATTAAAAGAATTAATTATACTATCGATCAATGTAGATTAACCAACCCTTTAAGAGTCTTTCATCTCATGCGTCTTTCTCTTTATTCTGCTTCAAATGTGCCTAAGCAAAATCGGACCACCCCCCTTCAACGTGTGGGTACTGTAGGACCAGAAAATCAGCCATTAGAATCAAGGCTTTTGGAAACAGACCTATTGGATCAGCCTAAAGTCATGAAACTAGGAATTAAAGATTTAGAAATGGTATACCACTCGTTTATACAGCAATATATTAAACTAAGTCAAGAAAATCCAGACTTAAAATTTGAAGGATTAGAGGCGTTAGAAAAAAAATACGTCACGTCTTCCCCCCCAGAATTGAGTGAAACTCAAAATAATCAAAGTACCCTTGGGGAACGCAAAAATGTATTAGGTTCTGTTGAGATTTGTTAAGATGTATGATACACTTCTTTAAAAGGAGCGTGTATATGTCTTATTCATTGAGCCTTAATCAATATCAATGGACACGCATTTATGAGTATTTATGCGGGTTTCCAGAAATTTATGTCAAAAATGAAGCCGTCTGTCGTCGTTTTGTAGAGGCTGTTTTTTGGATGCTTCGCTCAG
>JBIJBR010000159.1:0-4419 GCA_044345135.1 Vampirovibrionales bacterium | reverse complement strand
TCCCGCCATGTCTAAACGCCCCACATTCTTTTCAAATAAAATTTGTGTGTTTTGGCCGCTGAGTCGGGCTTGATTAAGCTCATACGCAAAACGTTGAATATCCGTGTTTTGTGCAGTAAAGTCAATGCGGAGCGGTCCACTATTTTTGGGTTGAATCCTGTTGAATTGGGTGTCATCCACGACAGGAATAGGTTCAATGGGGGCAGGGGCTTGTGGATAGCCCAAGCCAGATAAATTGCCAAAATTGCCGAAGCAGTTAATGCCATTCATGCCTAAGTAAGGAGCGGTCATATCTTTAAATCCTATTATCCTTATAGCTGTCCTTTAGCGTCTTCTTATGAGCATAAAAACAAGGGACTGCCTTTTTTGTGCTAAGCGCAATAAAAAATCCTCTTAAACAAAAGGACTGAGAGAAAAGTTTCTAGCGTTTTCTTTCTTTTTTTTATAGAATAGAGACTCTTATTGAAGTAAAAATGCGTTAACGCAAAGGCGAGTGGCCATGACTTTTTCCCCTTCCTCT
Source organism: Vampirovibrionales bacterium (assembly GCA_044345135.1). GTDB lineage: Bacteria > Cyanobacteriota > Vampirovibrionia > Vampirovibrionales > JAJTHC01 > JAJTHC01. The sequence continues at coordinate 3,899 of JBIJBR010000159.1, read as the reverse complement.
TTAATGACGACTCGAAAAGCTCATTTAATGCAGGACATTGACACCTTAAAGCAAACGCGTCACGCGGTGATTTTGGCGCATGTGTATGAACGCTTGGAAGTCCAAGATTTGGCTGATTTTAGAGGAGATTCCCTCGGGCTGAGTCGGCAAGCCGCCTCGACAGAAGCGGAGGTGATTGTCTTTTGTGGGGTTCACTTTATGGCAGAAACGGCCAAGCTATTGAGCCCTGAAAAAACGGTGTATTTAGCCAATCCTCATGCAGGCTGCCCTATGGCGGATATGATTACCGCGGAGCAGCTTCGCGCCTTTAAGGCGAAATATCCCGACACACCCGTGGTGGCTTATGTCAATACTAGTGCAGAAGTTAAAGCGGAAAGTGATATTTGTTGCACCAGTGCCAATGCGGTGGATGTGGTTCGGTCTTTGAAGGCGTCTCGGGTTTTGTTTGTTCCAGACAAACATTTGGGGGCCTATGTACAGAGTCAATTGCCAGAACTTGAAATTATTTGTTGGGATGGCTTTTGTCCCACCCACCTTCGCATTGACTTGGAAGATTTAAAAGCCTTGCAGGCCAAGCATCCGCAGGCTTTAACGTTGGTGCATCCTGAATGTGATGAAGCGGTGAAAGCTTTAGCGCATTATATTGGTTCAACCACAGGCATTTTAGAACAAGCGATGCTGTGTAACGCCTTTGAGTTTATTATTTGTACGGAAGATGGAGTCGCGCAACGTTTGATTCAAGATTTTCCCCATAAATCTTTTTATACGCCGTCTCGTCAACAGGCCTTATGCCCCAATATGAAAATGACGCGTTTGGAAAATGTGCATCGTGCCTTGCTTGGCGAGGTGGAAGCCATTGAAATTGCACCCGACATTTTTGAAAAAGCACGTCAAAGTATTGACAAAATGCTTGCGGTACCGATTACGGAAAGTCAAGTAGGGCAAGGGTCTGCCGCTTGCCGATGCAAATCTACGCCTGTTTTGGTCTAAGTCATGTCTGTACCAACCCTTCAGCAGCTCACGGTGGTGGAAGGGAATCCTCTGTTTTTAAAAGGCCATGCGCTAGAGCCTTGGATTTTAGACGCGTGGCAGCGCCAAGCGGGCTTGTCGGAAAAAACCCTTGTCATCGTTCGTCATACGCATGAAGAAAAGGCCTTACAAAACGCCTTGTGCCAAGGCTGGTCTGCTCCTTTGCATCGCTTGCCTGTGTATACCTTTAATGGTTTGATTCGCCATATTGTTCAGCGCTTATGGCCTTTTGCGGAACTTAAATTACAGGAGGCTTTTCCCCAGTCGCTGAAATGGGCCCAATGGCAAGCCGATTTGGTGGGACTTGAAGAAAGTGAACGACTGTTTCAGTTGATTTTAAGTACGCAAAAAGAGACAGAAGCCTACCAAAACTTGAAATTAGATGAAGCCTCCTTGATTCGGCAATTGATTCGACGTCAACGTTTGCGTGCGGAACAACGCTTGACCCGCGTTCAAATGCAAGCCATGGATACCGTACTGAACCTGCCTAATAGGGAATGGATTCATCGTCTTGAACAGCATTTTGATCAACAAAGTCTCGCCTTGCGTTACTTAGATTCTACCAAGCAAATCGATGTGGCTTTGGGCCTACTAGAAGCAAATCCTGAGTATTTTCAGTATTTGGAACTTCAGCCTGATTTATTGCTTTGGACGGATGCGGATGAAAGCACCCCTGCGGAACAGGCGTTGATTCGTATTTTGTCTTCGCATGCTCAGGCCATTCATGTCACTTGGGACGCGCGCGGTGGCGCTCGACGAGGTTACTTAAATGCGGATATTGAAGGGGCCAAGGCCTTAATTGAAGCGTGGAAAAATCAAGCGCAGGAACTTTGCCTACTGCAGGATAGCTCTAAAGAAACTTCACCGAGGGCGTTGGGGGATCTTTTATGTGATGTGCTTGTGGGAGAGCCCCTCCCTATGGACGCCTTGGCAGAGAGCACCCCGCGCTTAAACCTACATGCGCCTCAACGTAGCTTGATTGAAATGTGGCAGGCCGTCACCGAGCTATTAACCACTTTACCCCCTGAAAAGGTTTTGATTGTCCTACCCGAACTTAATGCTTTAACTTTGAGTCCGCTTCGTGCTTTTTTTCAGGCTCAAGGGATTTCCTTTCAAATTTTAAGTGGTACGCAACGCCCTGTGGATTTGTGGCAGGGACGCGTCTTTTTACTCTTGATTCAATGTTTACGCAGCCACGAATGGGGCTTGCCGCTCAGTCGTTTTGAATGGCGTAATCTCTTTACCACGTGTTTGAATTTACACCAGTATGACGCTCAGACGCTAGATGCTTTTTCTGATTTTGTAACCCAACAGGCCATGCAAGCGTTGGCTCAAGGCAAGGCGGGTCATGCGAGTCTCCCCCTTGAAATTCCAGAAGACTTACTCACGCACCCCAGCAGTCGTGAACGTTACCAAACCTTTCGTGACGCTTTAGCAGACTTGGCGGATGCGTCTGTTGAAGCACAACTTTTGGCGATTTCACAGCGTTGGATTTATCCTCACTTACAGGAAGGGGAAGCGGACACCGCCCTTCAATTAATTTTTAGAAGCTGGCAACGGCACCGAGACATGCTCACCCGTCTCAATCAACCCCTTGAAGAAGGGGGACGGCAATGGCTTTGGCAAGCCAAATATGGGCAAGTGGCGGATACGGCAGATTCGCCTAAGGCTTTAAATCCAGTGGCTTTATGGGTGGCGTCTCCTCAAAAAGTGGTGGATTTTAAGCTCCAGCGGCCGTATCAGTTGTGGTTGGATGTGCAAAACCCGCGTTGGAGTAAGACGGATGAAGCCCCGCTTTACCATACCGCTTTACATTCTCCACAAGGTTGGCAACGCATTGAGCAGGCCAAGGAAGAAAACCATACTTTAGATTTGTTGAGCTTAACCGAACGACAACGCCGAGAACGCGCGGGCCATTTACTTCGGAAAGTCGTGTTTGCCGCGGGTCAAGCGCTCCATATTTTTTCATCGGAATTGGACCTTGAAGGTCGAGAATATTCGCACCAGCACCCCCTTTTATATCAAGCACTGACGCAAAACTTAAGTCCTCTCTTGGAAAAACCTCAGTTAAATGCGATTGCTCTCGCGCCTTTACGTGCGGATCAAGAAGCCGTCTTGACCTATTCAGGGGGTACCATGGCCATTAGCGCGGTTCCAGGGGCAGGGAAGACTTTTGTGACGGTGGAACTCATTTTGTCTCTGATTAAAAAAGGTAGGCCTCCGTCTGAAATTTTAGTGCTGACTTACATGGAATCGGCGGCGCGAACGCTTTTGAATCGATTAAAACCTAAGTTGACCGCGGCGGGGATGACCCAAATGCCCATGGTGTGCACCATTCATGCCTTGGCTTTTAAAATTTTAAGTGAGCCTGCCCATGCGCGCCACATTGGCTTAGATGCCAATACCTTTCGCATGATTGATGAAATAGAAGCCGATGCCTTGCAAAAACAAGCGGCGATTGAGGTGTATCCCTTGGCAAGCACGCAAGAGGATCTGAGTGTAGAGGCGTGGCAACGCATTTTAATACAGGCCATTCGTCATGCCAAAAGTCTTGAATTGACCTGGGTGGATTTATTAGAAGATGCGGAAACCCTAAACAATACAAGGCTTAAGGCCATGGGCTTGGGGATGAAGGCGTATCAACACAGTTTAGAAACACGTAATGCCTTGGATTTTACGGATTTAATCGTGTACGCGGTGCAATTGTTGGACGCGCATCCTGATATCCGTGCCTTTTATCAAGCCCAATATCAGGTCATTATTGAAGATGAAGCGCAGGATTCGTCTCAATTACTTCAACGTTTTTTAAATTTATTGGGAGGAGACAGCCCCCACTTGGTTCGCTGTGGAGATACCAATCAATCGATTAC
>JBIJBR010000242.1:0-4734 GCA_044345135.1 Vampirovibrionales bacterium | reverse complement strand
ATATAGTATTGGATCTGGTAAACTTTAGAGAGGATTTTTCCTCAGTTTCTTTAAGAGAATAGCATAGATATTTTGAGATTTCAAATTATAGCTAAATTCATACTGCTTTAGCCTATCATAAATTAGCTAAAGTTTACCAGACCCTTTTAGATCAATAGATTTTACCCAAAACTTCCCAAACACGCATGCGTGAATGTTACCAATATGATGCTTTCAAATTATTTTTACCCCGCCTTTCCTCCTTTGCTGAAAATAAAAAAGATGGATAGGTGCGTCTATTTACTAAACGGTTTTTCAAATCGCCTCGCCTGTAATTGCAAATTTGCGAAAGTTTAGATCCCGATTTTACCGAGCAACGTTTTTATACTGATTCAACAGCGCTCGCAGGTGCTAGCATTCGGCAATCACTATAAAATAGTTATTTCCAGCCTCCTCCCAAAGCACGATATAAATCTACTCTAGATCCTATCAAATTCATTTTAACTTCCAGTAATTCCTGTTGAGCCTTGAGCTTTTCTTCTTGTACCAGTAATACTTCAACGTAATCGGCCTTGGCATATCGAAATAAACTATTGGCCATCTCTATAGAATCATTCAGTAAAATCACTTCTCTTTGTTTGGTTTCAAAACTTTGTTGTAGATTTTTAATTTTTGACACTTGATTAAGCACTTCGGTATAGGCCTGTAGGAGGGCTTGCTCATACTCGAGTACTCTTTGCGTTTGGTAGGAATCTGCGCTCTGTATTCGAGCAATAAGGGCCTTTCTGTTAATGAGAGGCGTCATTAAATCACCCATTAAGTTGTAGGCCAGAGATTTCGGATTAAAAATTAAAGTCGGATCAAAAGCCGCAAAACCAATACCCGCCTTAATGCTAACACTAGGATACAAACTGGCTTTTAAACTTTTCAGATCCAATCTTGCGGCTTTAATGGCATATTCTGTTTCACGAATATCGGGTCTGTTTTCTAAAAGTTGTACAGGCACGCCGATTTGCAACTCATTGACTTGCAGGGACATTAGTTTTTCAGAGTTTCTAAGTATTTTTTTGTCGTCATAAATACCTGACAAAAATTTTAGACGGTTTTCCTTTTCTATAATTTGTTGGCTTATGTCGAATCTATGGCTTTTCGTCTTGAGTAGTTGTGCTTCAAAGCGATTGACCGCCAATTGATTAGATCTGGCATATTCTTTCAATAATTGCATTTTATGAAAGGCTTTATCCTGAATGACGATGTTCTCATCTATTATGCTTAAGGAATTATCTAGAGCCATCAATTCATAATAAGAGCGAGCTATTTCGGAGACTAATCGTGAAACCAGAAATTTTCTACCTTCGTATTGTGCCCTAAGACGCATGGTTGCAGCATTTTTTGCATTTCTCAATTTTCTCCACAGATCAAGTTCCCAACTCATATTTGCACCTAGGTTCAAGTCTAAATTTCGATCTCTTATTTCATTTCTGTCTATCAGTGTGTCTAAGGCTCCTAGACGTGTATACCTTGGTGTTTTATATTTGTCTGCTCCCATCCCTAAGCCTACTTTAGGTAAGTACTCACCTTGTTTTTCTTCAATTTCATTCTTAGCAATTTCTATGTCTTGTAAAAAAATATTGAGTTCTTGATTGTTCTGTAAAGCGGTTTCAATAAGGGCAATCAGATAAGGATCTGAAAAAAAAACGGGCCAATTGATAGAAGCGGCACTATCAGATTCCTCTAGCCTCTGATAATCCTGAAGCGGAGAAAGCGTATACTTATTGGGTATATTAAATTTGACTTCTTTTTGTGTAAGGTGCAGAGGATGAAACCAATCCTTTGCCATAGCAGACGCTTGCATATTAAATATGAATAGTCCAAGTACCGCTATAAGTTCTAAGTATTTTTAGAATCTTCATGGTCTACTCGCTACTTTTTTTCTTGATTCTAAATAATTTAAGCATGGATTTGAGTATTTTAAATTTTTTCTCATTGCTGTATTCTCCCCCCTCCATTAATTCTGTCAACGGCGTTTTATCTTCATCCTTCAATAATTTTCTACCGTCGTCAAGCGTTGCAAAGATAACATACAGCCCTGGTATGATTAATACGCCAATGAGGGTTCCAAAAATCATGCCCCCCATGGCGGAAGCTCCAAGCGTTTTATTCCCCACAGCACCTGCTCCATGAGACAGAACGAGAGGTAAAAGCCCTGCGATAAAGGCAAAAGACGTCATCAAAATAGGTCTAAAACGGACCATTGCCCCTTCAATGGCAGCCCTTATAATGGACAAGCCTTCTAGTCGTTTTTGTACGGCAAATTCTACAATTAATACGGCGTTCTTACCCAAAAGCCCCATTAGCGTAATGATCGCGATTTGTGCATAAACATCGTTTGCCAAGCCCATCACTTTGAGCATAAAAAAGGATCCAAAAATGCCTATGGGTAAGGAAAAGAGTACCGCTAAGGGGAGTATGAAGCTCTCATATTGAGCCGCCAAAACGACGTATACAAATAGTACGACCACTGCAAATATAATAGCGAATTGGTTTCCACGCTTGGCTTCATCGTAGGAAAGATCTTCCCACGCAATATCATACCCACTAGGCAAAGTGTCTTGACTCACTTCTTTTATGGCATCAATCGAATCTCCCGTGGTAAAACCTTTTGCAGGTAAACCTCTAATGACCGCAGAGTTATATAGATTGTAGCGAGTCACTTCGTTGGCTCCCTTTGACTTTTCAGTTGTCATAAAGGAACTGTAGGGCACCATTTCTCCATAGTCGTTTTTTACGAATAAGTGCTTCAAATCATCCATATTTCTTCTGTATTCTGGGCTTGCTTGGGTAAACACTTTAAAAAACCGTCCAAATTTAGTAAATCCTTGTTCATAGGATCCACTATTTAAGATATTTAGATTTTCCATTGCATTTTTAATAGAAACGCCTTTTTGCATGGCGGATTCGTTATCTATTTTTATTTCATATTGAGGGTAGGAGGCATTATAAAACGTAAACAGCCCCGTCATTTCTTTTCGTTTTTCCAGATTACGCATGAAGTCTTTCGTTACTTTTTCAAGTTCTTGATACCGAGTATCACCCGATTTATCAAGAAGACGTAAAGAAAACCCACCAGAGGAGCCAAAACCTGGGATGGCGGGGGGTTCAAAAAATTCAATTTTCGCGCCTAAACCATTGGATTTTTCTTCCAATTCTTCAATGATTTCACGTACACTTTCTTTTCTTTCTTCCCAGTTGTTTAGGTTAATAAGACAGGTCCCTGCATTGGAGCCTCTGCCTTCCGTCATAATTTCATAACCGACCACCGAAGTAACCGAATCGACTCCTTTTATGTCTTCGGAGATTTTTTGCAAGCGATTAATCACTTGATTTGTGTATTCCAAGGAAGAACCTGGAGGGGTTTGAATAATCGCGTAAAGAGTTCCTTGATCTTCATTGGGTACAAAACCCGAGGGAACAATTTTGTTAAAATAAAAAATACCCACGGCAAACAAGAGGACCATAGTAAAAGTGAGTATTTTTTTTGTGACAATTCTCTCCAACACCCATAGATAAACAAGGGTTAATTGATCAAATAATTTATTGAATTGATGAATCCCTCGCTTCAATAAATTATTTGATTGTTTATGACCTGTATGATTTTTAAGAATCATGGCACTAAGCACGGGCGTTAAGGTTAGGGCGACCAACCCAGAAATGATAATGGAACTCGCCATGGTGACAGAAAATTGCCTGTAAAATACACCGACAGGCCCATTCATAAACGCAATCGGGCAAAATACCGAAATCATAACCAAAGTAATAGAAACAATGGCTCCTCCCAATTCTCCTAGTGCCTTTTGTGTCGCCGCATAGGGTGTTAGTGAGGGATCTTCTTCCATTTTGCTGTGCACGGCTTCCACCACAACAATGGCATCATCTACAACCACGCCAATGGCGAGCACCAAAGCAAATAGGGTAATTAAATTGATAGACATTCCAAAGATCTGGAGCACAAAAAATGATCCAATTAATGAAATAGGTACGGCAATAATGGGAATAATGGTAGATCGCCAATCCCCTAAAAACAAAAACACCACTAAGGTGACCAAAAGAAATGCATCTCTAATGGTCTCTATGACTTGCCCAATAGACGCATCTAAAAATTTGGATACATCATAGCTGTATTTGACTTTGATGCCATCTGGAAAATATTTTTCAAGCTCCGTAATCTTAGCTTTAATATTTTTGATGACTTCTTTACCATTACTGTTTGATGTTTGCTTGAGTACGATTGAAGCAGACGGTTTTCCATCAAGATTGGAATATATATCATAAAACTCACTCCCTAATTCTACCTCTGCAATATCTCGGAGTTTAACCATTTCTCCAAATTGAGAGCTTTTTATAATAATATTCTCGTATTGTTTAGGTTCATTGTATCTGCCGACATAATTCAGCGTATATTCGGTTGATTGGGCCGTTTTACCCGAACTTAATCCTAATCTGCCTGGACGTGCCACTATACTTTGCTCACCAATGGATTTAACCACTTCTTCGGGAGAGATATTATACGCTCTTAGTCGATCAGGTTTAAGCCATATTCTCATGGAATATGTTCTGGTGCCTAATAAATTAGCATTTGCCACACCCGTTATCCTTTGGATTTCTGGAATAAGCTTGGTGTAAGCGTAATTAAAAAGATATTTTTGATCGATGCTTTTGGATTCAGAATACAAATCGATATACAACAGCATGGAG
>JBIJBR010000149.1:0-4764 GCA_044345135.1 Vampirovibrionales bacterium | reverse complement strand
ACACTATAACAGCTTTTTAGTTAAGTGTTTCAAAAGCCTTTTACAATAGACGCTTTTTAATTAGAAGCGTCTATTTTTGTATGGAAGATTAATAGCGAAGCTCCTATGAAAGGGCTGCTACCGAAGAACGCTTTAAAAAGAATTTGAGTAAAAAAGGAGCCAAAAGCGTCGTGAGAATAACCACCACAATCAATAGATTGCTCCACGTTTCATCTAACAAGCCTGAGCTTTTACCGACTTGTACAAAAATCAAACCCACTTCACCACGAGGAATCATCCCCATACCAATCACCGCACGGTTTAGTGATTGATCTCTTAAAATAAAACCCACGACGCCTTTGGTGACGACGGCCAATAGCGTGAGCATCAAAGCCAGACCCAGTATTTTCAATTGTCCTGGAAGAAAAGGATTGAATAGTCCTAAATTGAGTTGCATCCCAATCCCCACAAAAAATAAAGGGGTAATAACAGAAGAAAAGGCCTCGACGTCTCTTAAAACCAACTTGAATTCAGGGTTGTTTTCTCGCTCTTTAAGCAATAAACCACAGGCGAAAGCCACCAAGGCCATAGAAATACCGATGTAGGTTTGCACCGTCCAAGCCGTTAGTAAAATAGATCCAATAATAATCATTTGCTCTTTACTGGTGCCGTCCACCAACACAAAAAAACGTCGCCCTAATAACGTCAAGAGATAGCGTAAAAAATAAAGGAGTCGTCTTCCCAAATCAGGAAAGCGCTTGCACAGGAAGCGCCCGAGTAAAATAGCCACTAAACCATACAGCATTGCCAAAGTAATACTTTGAATCGAATGGGTTCCCTCCTGCTTTAGGGCCAGACTTTGCATCATACCCAACACGGCAAGACCAATAATGTCATCCAACACGGCGGCCCCTAAAATAATTTGACTTTCGCGGCTATTCATAAGCTTTAAATCACTTAATGTGCGTGCCGTAATGCCGATACTCGTCGCCGTGAGTGTTGCCCCTACCATGACTGACATCATCATACTCAGGCCATTAAAAAGACCGAATCCAAGCCCCGAAACCCACGGTAAAATAACCCCAAGCATTGCCACCATAATCGCTTGAGGCCCAAGCTTCCACAGGCTTCTCCATTGCGTTTCAAGGCCTGTTTCTACCAATAATAAGAGCAAGCCCAACTCCATTAAGACATCCATACTGGGGCTGAGTTGTAAAATGCCTAGAACAGAGGGGCCTAAGACGACTCCTACCAATATCTCCCCTAATAAAGTGGACTGCCCCATCCGTTTAAAGGCTTCACTAAATAAGGCTCCAATTAAAAGCAGGAAACCCAGCAGGCCTATTTCATGCGCAATTTCAAGAGACATTAAATGCCCACTTTCTAAAAAGGGAGAGTGGCTTAAGAGGCGGCTTTGGTCGACTCATCGTCCTTTAAGACATCCTCTGGCACTTCAAGGGCGGGCGTTTCCAAAAGAGAAAGAATTTTCTTTTCCTTGACCATTGCAGGCGTAATATAAATCTCATTTAAATCAGGACGACTCGGTGCTTCATACATAAAGTCAAGCATCATTTCTTCCATAATAGAACGCAAGGCTCTTGCGCCTGTTTTACGCTTTGCCGCTTCTTGAGCAATGGTTTTAGCCGAATCTTCATGAAAATCTAGGCGAATATGGTCCATGGCCAAGAGTTCTTGATACTGTTTAAATAAAGCACTTTTAGGTTCTTTTAGAATACGAATTAAAGCGGCTTCATCCAAGGGTTCCAAAATAGCCAAAATAGGGACACGACCTGTAAATTCAGGGATTAAACCAAATTTAACTAAATCATCAGGTTCTGTTTTCTTTAATAACTTGGCATTTTCCAACTCTTTTTCATAAGCCGTTTTAGGTGTTTTTGTCAGCGCCTCTCCAAAACCAATTTTAGAGGTGGCTTCTGCGCGACGAGCAACAATTTTTTCAAGTCCGTCAAAGGCTCCCCCACAAATAAAGAGAATATTCTGTGTGTTGATTTGAATAAATTCTTGTTGAGGATGCTTTCGCCCGCCTTGAGGAGGAACATTTGCCGTCGTCCCTTCAATCATTTTGAGCAAGGCTTGCTGTACACCTTCTCCTGAAACATCTCTTGTAATGCTGGGGTTTTCACTTTTTCGAGAAATTTTGTCAATTTCGTCAATATAAATAATGCCACGCTCGGCTTTGGCGGCATCATAATCCGCGGCTTGGTAAAGGCGCAACAAGATATTTTCAACATCATCGCCCACGTAACCCGCTTCTGTAAGGGTGGTCGCATCCGCAACGGCGAAAGGCACATCCAAATACTTGGCAAGGGTCTGAGCCAAAAGCGTTTTACCACTTCCCGTGGGACCAATCAACATGATATTAGACTTTGAAATTTCTACTTCGGATTTGGCGTCGCCATCATGTTTTTGTTGCACCGCATAGTTAATGCGTTTATAGTGGTTATATACGGCAACCGCTAAAATCTTTTTGGCTTCTTCTTGGCCAATAATATGTTCGTCTAACAATGTTTTTAGGGCTTTCGGCGTCGGCAAATTTTCAATAAATGTCAAAGCGGTATCAGGACTATTAGGGTCTTTCTGAAGCGCCGCCGCCTTAGAAAATTCCAGAAATTCTTCCGCTAAAATGTCGTTACACAATTCAACGCATTCGTCACAGATGTAGACTTCAGGCCCTGCAATCAGTTTTTTCACTTGATCTTGAGTTTTACCACAAAAAGAACATTTTAAGCGTGTGGCTTCAGATTTAGACATTATTGTTGGAACTCCTGCTCCGAAAACTGGGACAAGAAAGACTGAAATTTACTTACAATATTTCAGTCTTTCTTAATTCTAGATAGAAAAAGACTCTTGATTAAAACAAAAAGTTCTTCTTCACTACCTTAAAGCTTGGTGATGACTTTGTCAATCATTCCATAAGCAACGGCTTCTTCAGGGGTCATGAAATAGTCACGATCCGTATCTTGTTCAATCTTTTGAATGGACTGTCCTGAGTGAGACGCCATCAATTGGTTTAAGGTACGCTTGAGTCGACCAATTTCAGCCGCTTGGATTTCAATATCAGACGATTGCCCTTGCGCACCACCCCAAGGCTGGTGAATCATAATACGCGCATGAGGCAAAGCCAAACGCTTTCCTTTGGCACCACCAGAAAGGAGAAACGCACCCATGGAACAAGCCTGCCCTAAGCAAATCGTTGAAACATTAGCCCGTACATGTTGCATCGTGTCATAAATGGCCAAACCCGCAGTTACACTACCGCCAGGGGAGTTAATGTAGAGCATAATGTCTTTTTCTGGATTTTCAGAATCTAATAATAATAGCTGGGCAATAATCACATTGGCGACATTATCATCGACCCCTGTTCCCAAAAAAATGATTCGTTCACGTAAAAGACGAGAAAAAATATCAAAAGACCGCTCACCACGACTCGACTGCTCAACCACCATGGGGATCAGAGCCATTTGCTCTGAAAAGTTAGACATCATCATCATGATTCGTCTCTCCTTCATTCATAATAAAACGTGCTTACCGATTCGTCATACAAATCTTAAGACAATATGCTTATTGTATCAGACTCTATGGTTTTGGACGACTCTTTTCCTTCATCTCCCTTGCTTGCAGGACTAAGGCGTTACCACCGAAGATTCATCCGATTCTAGAGCAGGGACTTTTGCATCCACCCAAGTAAAGGTCGCTTTTTCAAGCAAAACATTAACGACTTTCTGCGCCAACAGTTGGTCTAAAATGGCTTGGCTACCGCTCGGCTGATTTGCCAATTGACGAAGAATGCTACGTTCATCTGTGCCTTGAGCGTCTGCAATTTCAGAAATCTGACGATTAAATTCTGCTTCACTCACTACTAGCCGATGCTGCTTAGCAATTTCAGCAAAGGCCAAGCTGGTGGTAATGCGTTGAACCGCTTCACTACGGAAGCTTTCATTCATTTCTTCAGAACGTGCTTGTAGGAAATCATTAAAATTAAAGCCCTGTTGTTGAAAGCGCTGACTCATATCTTGAACAATCGAATCTACTTCTCTTTGAATCATTCCTTTGGGCAAATCAATCTTGGTTTGAGCGACAAAGGCATCCACCACGGCACGTTGCTTACGAAAGGTTTCATCTCTAACACGACGTTCTTCTAAGGTTTTTTTGACATGTGCTTTAAGGTCATCCACCGTTTTAAAATCACCTAAACGTGGCACGATTTCATCACTTAAAGTGGGGACGACTTGTTTTTTAAGTGCCTTGATCGTGATATCAAACACCACGACCTGATTGGCTAAATTTTCATCAAAGTAATCTTCAGGAAACTGAACATCAATTGAAAAGGCCGTGCCGACAGACTTGCCAGGAAGTTGAGATGAAAAAGACTGAATAAATTGATTGTTGGCCAAATCCAATTCAAAGTCTTCGGCTTTACCTCCCGCAATTTCTTCACCATTTAAGCGGCCCACAAAATCCATCACCAACACATCGGACGCTTCAACAACATCACGACCTTCTACCAGTTCTAAGCTAGACAAACGCTCCAAAAGCGCGTCGATTTCTTTAGATTCTTCGTTTTCAATTTCAGCTGCTTTTTCAATTTCAACCGTCAAGGCCAAATCCGCAGGCAGCTCCACCGTGGGACGAATATCCACTTCAGCCACAAGCTTAATACCGTCTTGCAAAGTGAACTCAAGTTCCAACAAACGCGGTTGCGCCACGACATCTAATTTTTTATCGCTAATAATATCCGCAAAAACATAAGGCAGGTAACGATCT
>JBIJBR010000148.1:0-4776 GCA_044345135.1 Vampirovibrionales bacterium | reverse complement strand
ACGTAAAATACACTTATGCCAAAATCGAGCGACACCAAATTCAGCCTTGGCCAAATCAAAAATAGCGCGATTAATTTCATGCTCAAATCGACCCGCTTGAATGAGTGCTTGAGATTCGATGGCTTGAAACAGCGTAGCGGCTTTTTCTTGTGCGTCCCACAAGGCTTGTTCTCGTAGAGGATAAGACGAAGAGCGAAGAAGGTTTGACATGAAAGCCTCCTGATGTTGCGGTGTAAAAAGCTCAGTTTTACACTAGGGTCTGATTTTAAAAAGCGGCTGACCATATTCGACGGGTTGACCGTTGAGCACTAAAACATCCACCACCGTTCCCGACACATCACTTTCAAGTTCGTTCATTTGTTTCATGGCTTCTAAAATACACAAGGTTTGCCCTACCGCAACGGTGCTTCCTTTTGCCGCGAAAATTGGCGATTCAGGGCTGGCGGCGACATAAAAGGTCCCCACCATGGGAGAAGTCACCGTATGAAGAGAAGCATCTTCAAGTGCAGGGACGGCAGGCGCTTCACTGGCGACGACGGCCGAAGGCGCGCTGTTCGCCACAGGGGCGGCGGCAGTAGGCACCGACATGGGCATCGTCCCACCCGAGACTTGATGAATGGTATGCGACACAGAGGCGGGCGTTTTAATCGTTATTTTTTTATCGCCATCTGTAATCGTAATTTCTGCCAAATCTTTTGCACGAGCGAGCTCGGCCAAGGCTTCTAGTTGTTGAATATTTAAATCCATGAAGGGGGGTCTCTTTCTTAAGCAACGCATCACATTTGCATTATATCATACTTCAAACCTGTGAAATGTTTCAAGGGATTCTGTTTTTATTTTCACGCCCCAAGTGTTTTTTCTTTAAAGGGCTATTGTAATGCTTGGATCAAGGCGTCGGACTACGTCAAGAAAAGGAGGGGTCTTCTTTTTGTTGACAAATTGACCGATACAAAAAGAACGGCAAAGAACCTAAAGCACAAAGAAGAATGCGTCTATTTCTTTTTTATATGTAATAAGGGATTCCATTTTTTATGACTTTTCAATCGCTTTTTCAATGGGGGACGATGCACGTTTATTTAGAACGGTTTTGTGTCGCGATGTTAGGGCTTTCTGCGTTATTGATTCTGGTGTCCTATCACCCCGATGCCGTTCAGGATTTAGCGTTTCACAAGGTGCCCAGCTCCCTTAAGCCAAGTGCGGCGTCTTCCTTAATGGCCTCTTCTCTCCCCAATGGAGAAACTTCGACTATCGCAGGCCGTATTCCGATTGAAGATTTGCCTGCGCCTTCTTCACCTCGTGGATCCAAAAAATCATCGTGGTTAGACGCGTGGACGGCGAGCTTTAAAAAAGACAAATCTTCCCCTGTGCCTCAGGACAACACCACGCTTCCCGCGGTGGATCAAAGCCTGCCGTATGCCTCTGTTCCGATGGCCTTAAAGCCCAAGGCCCTGTTTATTCAGGTTAAAATTAATAATAAAGCTACTGGGCACTTTATTTTGGATACAGGGGCCACCTATACCACCATTTCTAAGGGTATGGCGCGTCAACTAGGCTTGAATTTAGAAAGCGGCGAAAAAATCGCCATTACCACGGCCAATGGTGAATTGGAGGTCCCTAAAGTACGTCTTAAAACCGTTGCCGTCAATGGGATTGAAGCCACTGATGTGGAAGCCACCGTCATGGATTTTGGAGAAGGCAATAGTTTCGCGGGCTTACTGGGCTTAAGCTTTATTCAGCATTTTAAACTGACTTTAGATCCAAAGAACGGCCAGATGTTGTTTGAACCGATTTAGGGTGAGGAACGTGCTTGGACTTGGGTTCGGGGGGATTGTCTTTATTGTGAATACCCCAAAACGCGGCATTCACCATGAGGGGTCGAGTAATGCCGTAGGTCAGAATATTCATCAGTATTAAAGACGTCATGGACGCAATGGTTTGGTTCGTATCTCCATATAAGTGATTCCATAGGCTTTGCATCTGATGAGAGCCACGAATTAAATGTTTGCCCATTTTTTGTTTCAACGGATTCGCGTTGGCTTCTAAGCGCTTTCCCCATGCATTGACGTTCTGATGCCGTTTCATGAGCGCCATCATCCAGACCACGGCTTCAAATCCAAGTAAGGTACGAAATAAGTGAAGGCTCGCCCCGACAAATTGGCGTGCAATCTCTTGACGAAACAATACTTTTTTTTCATTGGCCGTGATTTTATCCCGCGCCTGCATTTCCGTATAAATCCCATTGGTCACCCATAGCATCATGAGAGAAGACGGTAAATATTCTAGTGCCAATAGCCATTTGACGGTATTATTAAGGCTCGGGGTCCCTTTTATTTTTTTAGATAAGGCCCCTTGTAAACTTTTGAAATGGGGGTGATTGGGGTTAATCCCTAATTGTTCCGACAGATGTGCCAAGACTTGAGCTTCGTTTTGGTTTAAAGCGTTTTGAAATCCTGTGGCTAAGGCTTGAATTTCTTGGGGCTTCACTGTTTGGTGATTGACTTCCGCCCATTCTAAGGTATGTTCCAGCAATGCCTTCACGTTGCCTGTGGCAGAAGAGGGAATCACATGACGATACAGCTGACCTTGTCGTTGCGAAACAGAAACAGGCCCTAGGGTGGATTTTGAATGTAGAAGGGGCTGTTTTTTCATAGCGTGAGAAGACGGTATCATCGGCGTCGTTTGAGAGAAAAAAGAAAAAAGCCATTAGGTTCAAGATCTCAGCTAGATTTTTGGTTCCAGCACCCCGTGAATATGATAGACCCTTTCAGGATAATCTAAAAGTAGGGGGTGGCCTCTAATGTAAATAGACTGTTACATTGTGAATCCGTGAGCAAAAGCTCGTACAATTAAAAGAATTAATCAAGGAAACGCTTATGTTGCACCTTAAATTTCACGCGTTGGAAGCGGTGAGTCGTAATTATGCGCCCTCGCTCTCCTCACTTCAGTCCGAATTTCCCTTATACAGCGCCAATACTTTAGCCGTTTTGTTATGGGCACATATCCCTAAAATGGGTTTGAAACGTCAGAAGCAGTTGTTTCAATCTTTTGGAGACGACCTGCTTTGGCAACTTTTTTGGGTGCCTCCGCATTGGGCTTTTGAACATTTTAGTGAGAGTTTTTCGTCCTTTCCCCCTACTTTATTAAAGGCTTGGGAAGAAAAGCAACACTATTTCAAGACGCATTTAACGAGTGTTTTAACGCATTACCAAACGCATGAAGTGGGGTGGATGGGTTGCCATGATGCTCGTTTCCCTCAACGGCTGGCGCAAATTCATGAATCCCCTTCAGCTTTATTTTACAAGGGAAATGTGGAACTTTTGAAAGAAGAGCGGACGGCTTTGTCCGTCGTAGGCACTCGACATGCCAGTGAGTATGCCTGTGAACAAGTACAACGTATTTTAGAAGAAGTGGCGGTGCATCCGCTTTGTATTGTCAGTGGGCTTGCCATGGGCATTGATGCGGTGGCCCATCAAGCCGCCTTGGATTACAAGTTGCCGACCCTTGCCGTGCTCGCAGGCGGCTTAGACTACATTACCCCCACGTGTAATGAGCCCTTGGCCGCTTCTATTCTAGAACAAGACGGCTTGCTTTTAAGTGAAATGCCTTTGGGTGTGCCCCCTATTCCCAAATCTTTTCCGCGTCGCAATCGTTTAATTGTGGGCTTAAGTCCTGCGTTATGGGTGGTGGAAGGAAATCTGCAAAGTGGGACGATGATTTCAGCGCGTATTGCCTTAGAAGAAAGCCGAGATGTGGCGGTATTACCTATGGATATTACACGGCCAGGCGCTGCAGGGCCTTTAAAGCTCTTGAAAGAAGGGGCCATGCCGATTACTTCTGGGCAAGATTTGGCTGATTTACTCGGGATGGTTACAGGGGTTAAAATTGCGTCTACCTTAGTCACCGTCACGGAACCTCCTAAAAGTTCTGCGCGCCCTAAATCTCCTTCCGCCTCTGCTGATCCCGTTGACGCTGTGGACCTTGAAGAGACGCCTGATAGAGCATCCGCTTCACCCCAAGCGTCTGAAGGCAGTGACTCTCCTGTGTTGGCTGTCTTGTCTCAAAGCAGCACAAAAGCCTTACACATCGACTCGCTGGTTTTATTGTCTGGCCTGAAAGCCACAGAAGTGCTCACAGAATTAAGCCTGCTTGAACTGCAAGGACTGGTGGAGCGTCAGTCAGGCAATCTCTTCAAGCTTGCCTGAACCGAATGTTCATTCAATCGTTATTCTTCTAGGTAATAGCGAACGGTGGTCACGACTTTGCCTCGTCTTAAAGTAAGCAAGGTTTTAATTAACAAGGCACTTTGGTTGTGAAGCACATTATGCCAAAATTGCTTGGTGACAAATTCAGGAATAATAATGGTGACCAAATTATGTTCATAACGTTCTTCAACGGCATCAATATAGTCCAATAAAGGGCCGGTAATAGAACGAAACGGAGAGTCTAAAATCGTAAGGGGAACACCACAGCCCCAAGCGCGCCACTGTTCTTTTAAGTGTTCAGTTGACTGTGGATTCAGCGAAACATGGACGGCTTCTACCTTGGCGGAAAGGGTGCGTGCATATTCTAAAGCAGGAATGGTTCCCTTATGGACGCTAGAGACCAAGACCAAAACTGTATGTTCGACAGGTTTGGGATCGTAGCTTTGTATGGAATGAGGCAAGGCCAATTGACGAGCCACACTTAAATAATGATTTTTAATGGAGACAAATCCCCAGATGATTAAGGGAATGGCCACGCAGACAATCCATGCGCCTTCGGTGAATTTTTCAATCG
>JBIJBR010000147.1:0-4783 GCA_044345135.1 Vampirovibrionales bacterium | reverse complement strand
ATCCCTGACTAAAAAAGCTCCCTAAAGCGATTATAGCAAGAGGCCTTATTGTTTAGTAGTCTTCATAAGGACTATGCGGAACCACGTCTTGACGGTTATCATACTCCAGTAGCCAACCACTTTCTCCCGCGCTTGCCACATTCAAAGGAATGGCTTGGCCTAGGGTTTCCGCTAAACCTTCGGCTAAATCCACGGCATACGGTAGCGTCGGGCTAATATGAAGGGTCTTAAACCGACAGTCCATTCGCGTGCCATTCTGAGCGACTAAGGCACTGTCGCTAATGAGTAAACGGCCTTGTTCTAAGGAAGAGGAAAGACTCAACCAGTCTTGAAACTGCTTGGACGCTTCTTTCCCATTGGCACTGTAGCGTTTACCCAAAATAACTTCTGGGGCAACCACACTATTGTAATTTTGTTCCAATTGAGTGAGATAGTCCCCATAAGGGGCAATCACAGGGAGCCAAACGTCAAATTTCGCCACGGTAGAGGCCACCACACTCGCAATTTCAGGATCTTCTCGCATGGCTTGATACAAGGCACCATGAGGACGTACATGCTCCACCTTCAGGGATTCAGGCTTCAATACGGCAGACAAGGCCCCCAGCTGAACCAAGAGCCATTGCTCCAACTGTTCAGGATTCAAACTTAAACGTTCATAGCCCATAGACACAGGATCAGGATAGGCAATATGCGCGCCCAAGGCACAGCCAAAGGCCTTGGCTTTAACGGCCAGTGCCAAGACTTTATCAGGCAATCCATCATGCACAAAGCAAGGGAGGTTCACGCTAGACACGGCAGACAAGACCCGATCGCCTTCTAAAGAATCCCAAAATGCGAGGTCTCGTGTTTGTCCAAGATCCGTATTCAAGTCGACAAAACGACTGATTTGAGTATTCTTTTTAAGAAGTTTCCCTCGTTTTTCGAGTTCGCCTTGAGACACCGTAAAGCTTCGAGTCGACATCATGAAACGTCCTTTCTACTCAATTTTTATTTTTCAACCCTAGTATAGCATAAAAGTCCTAGGGACTGGCAAAGCTTGCTTTTTTATGGTGTAATCATTCCTAATAGAACCGTTGCGCTGAAAGAGAAATACTCATGACCATTACCATGCATGCCCTTGAACAACTGGCCCCGCCTTTATTGGATGAAGCGAATAATCCTTGGCTATTGGCCTTAACTCAAATGGGCCAAGGCGTCATGCTTTGTGATGCTCATCTCCATATTTTATGGGTGAATCCTATTTTGCAACAGAAGCTCGTCCTTCACCCCGATGAAGTCCTCAATCAGCCGTTGACTGCTCTAGAAAAAACGGCGTTACAAGGAACTCACGCCCTTATTCAAGCCAGTCAAGAGGCCTTAGACAGCGGAGAAATTCAGACCTTAAGCCTTTCCTTTAAGCCACGTTCTCGACTACGGTCTTATTTTGACCTTAAAATTGTGCGCTGTAATACCACGGCAGCAGGTTCCCCCTACGTACTGGCTTTGGTTTTTGAAGACAAAACAAAGGTTGTGTTAAATGAAAAGATGCGTAAAGATTTTGTCGCCAACGTCAGTCATGAACTGCGTACGCCCTTGTCCGTCATTAAAGGCTACGCCGAAACATTGCTCACAGGCGCGATTGAAGACACCCCTTTGGCCATTGATTTTGTCAAAACGATTGAAGCACACGCCAATCGTTTAACCTTAATGGTGGAAGAACTCTTAGATTTGTCTCGCTTTGAAGCGGACAATTTCACCTTGCCGATGGAAGCCGTCGTCCTAGAACATGCCGTCGAGCGTGTGGTGGCGCTCAGTCAAGCTCGTGCCAAAAGCAAGGGGATTCAAATTATCGTCGAAAAGTCGATGCAAGACTTGCCCAAAGTCTTGGCTCATATTTCCAGTATGGAACAAGTCTTTGCCAACCTAATTGAAAATGCCATTAAATATAGTCCGAATCAGAGCCGTGTCACGCTTTCCGCCAAGGATGAGGGGACCTGGATTACCTTTTGTGTCGAAGATCAAGGCATTGGCATTGAAGCGAAGTTTATCCCCCGTTTATTCGAACGTTTTTATCGCGTGGATAAAACGCGTTCGAAGCATTTGTCGGGCACCGGTTTGGGGCTTTCTATTGTCAAGCACATTTTACAGGTCCATGAAGGCGACATCTGGGTCGAAAGTGAAGCGGGTCAAGGCAGTCGCTTTTACTTTAAACTCAAGCGCATTCAAGCCTAGGCCTATTGAAGTTCCATCGGCGATTCTCTTTTATTTTTAAAATAAAGTCCCGCGCCTTTCTCAGAGTAGGGGCGAGTGTTTAGTCATGTTGTGTTTCCTGTTTTTTCCCTAGCACCTGAATAAATCAACCTTCTGATGCTTAAAACTCCACCTAAAGATCAAGGCAATGCCTCTAGCCAAGGGGGCATACTGGTAAGGGAAGACTAACACACCTATTTTTATGACGATTTAAAGAGAGAAACCACTGAATATGATGCAAATTTCGTCGGATTCGACGCAAGTTAAATTGAATATGGAACGTTTAAAAGCCGTACGGGAACGCTTGCAACAAAACCAGGCCTCCGCAGTGGGAAAGGATCCTATTGGCACAAGTGCTTCACAAGCGGCTTTTGCCTTGCCCGCATCATCATCCCCAAGTGGTCCTTCAATCGACTCCCTGAACCGCAGCGCTTCCCCGCTAACAAAGCCTACGGAAGCAAATACGCCTAGCCTTGCGGTCCAACCTTTATCTCCCGACTTAATCCAGCAAGACTATGATCGATTTCAAAAGCAGGCACGTTCTCAAAAAGTCGCCTCCCCTTTAAACGAAACACGCGCTTCCCTCCCCTCATTACAAGGCCAATATGGATTACCTGTCGGGGACATACAATCGATTGCCAAGCAGGTAGGCTTTGTCGGCGTGGATCAAGCCAGTATTGAACGCGCTTACGCCTATCGTAAAAGCCTTTTTGTAGACATCAAAATTTAAAACCCTTCCTTCTTACGCCTATCGTAAAAGCCTTTTTGTAGACATCAAAATTTAAAACCCTTCCTTGATTGAATTGAGAGAGAGAGAGAACACCAAATGTCAAATCACCACACCCCTGTTTTAGGTACCTTAACCCCTTACCAAGCGGTTGCGATTGTCGACAACCTAGAACAACAACACCAAATTTACAAACAGGTAGAAGCCCTTTTATTACAGAAAAAAGTCAGCTTACTTCAACAAAATGTCACTGAACTGCCTGAACAAGACAAAGCACTTAAATCGTTACGAAAGCAATTAGACCGATTAGAAGGATTACGAACACAAATGGTTAAAGAATTTTGGCCCCACGCATTAGAACCCGTACAGGCCAAAATGATGATTCTTAGTATGCCACAGGACCAACAAAAAGCATTTAATCAAGTGCGAAGTGACTTAAAGCACACTTTAAATCAAGTGGCCTTACTACAGGAAGAAACGCAACGCTTGTTACAGGCGTCTTTAAATTGGGTGAATCAAAGCATGGCGTGGGTCAAGCATCATATTCAATCCGAAAAAAAAGAACTCACGTATAACGCCAAAGGTAAGGCAAAAGCCTCTCCTCAAATCAGTACCCTTCATCGACAAGGATGAATTGACGGGTCGTGATTAAAACGTTCGTCGCCTTTGCGCTTCTAAAATCCCCTTATTTTAAGAAAGTCTAATCATCATGAATACGATCCCCTCTTTTTCAGGATTCAACACCGCACAACGCGGTTTAATGGTGGCCCAAATGGGTCTGAACCTTGTTAATCATAATATATCCAACGCCAATGTAGAAGGCTTCACCCGCCAACGTATGGACATTGAAACAATGAATTCAGTGATGAATCCCGGACAATTACCCTTAGGGCAAGGCGCAACGGTTCAAGCCATTACACAATTACGCAATAGTTTTTTAGACACTCAATTTCGCAAGGAAAGTTCTATTAAAGGAGAAACCAGCTCCACGTATACGGCGCTGAGTCAAGCTGAATTGGTCTTGGGGGAACCCTCCTTTACGGGCTTAGCCAATAGTGTGCAGGATTTGTTTAATTCAATTTCAGATATGAAGAATAATCCGCAAAGCTTACCCGCTCGAACAGCTTTTATTCAAAAAAACAATGCCCTACTCACCTTATTTAAGCAACAAGGCCAACAATTGCTGGATATTCATAAAAATCTGGTAGGAAACAGCAGCGCCAGTACATGGGACAGCAGTCAGTTGGGTTTAAAAGTCAAAGACATCAATGAACGTGTGGCCACCATCGCGGATTTAAATCGACAAATTGCGGTGGTCACTGCTTCAGGTGTGGTCCCCAATGATTTAATAGACAAACGAAACCTACAGCTAGAAAAGCTTTCTAAACTAGTCGATTTGGACGTGACGGATTCCCCCAATCAACAAGTCAGTCTCAAAATCGGGGGACAAGACATCCTGAAAGGCGCTAAAGTACTCGATACCTTGCAATTAGTCGCCAGTACTTCCCCCAATGCGGACCGTATTCCTGCACGCTTAACGACCACGACGGGGGGCGTTGACATTACCGATACCATCGCTTCAGGTGAAATCAAAGGCATTCTAGATGTCGCGGGAAATAAGACCTCGATTAAAAACATTTATAACACCTTTGAATCCCTTTCCACACTGGCAGAAACACTCGCTACAGAATTCAATGCCTTGCAATCAACAGGACGAGACCTCAATGGAGCACTTCACAGTGCAGATGCCTATAGCAATATTTACAATACAGGTTCAGGGTGGACAGCAGGCCCTAAATTAATGTATTTAAGTGTCAATACAAGCTT
>JBIJBR010000146.1:0-4812 GCA_044345135.1 Vampirovibrionales bacterium | reverse complement strand
AGCCTCTAGCTTTTCGGTGAGCGCCTCATTCTTTTCACAGACACGACGTACCAAGTGAGACGCATACGCGTTGACTTTTTCATCTTCCAAGTGAATCAACATTTGGGGAATCATCATCACGTCCCAAATCCATTCACAGGCGGACAAGCAATCATGCAAGGTGGCGAGGGTCTCTTGAGTCGAAGGTAAAGCGACGGCCTCTTGTGGAGCATTCATGGGCTTATTTAAGTTACTGGGGTGCTCAAACTCCACAGTCATAATCCGTTCACTGACATCTTTAAACGTTTCCGCCGCACGTTCAATGTGACTTTGAGCTTCTAGCGTTAAAGTTTGTGCAGAGGAAAGGATTAAAGTTTTAATGTCTTTTTCTTCAGGAAAAGGGTTGGGTAAAGTGCCTCGAATGGCTTCCAACTGATACAGTGCGAGTAAGGCAAACTTTCGTGCAACGCGTCGGCCTTGTAATTTGTAGGGGGAAGCATTCATGCTAAGGACTCCAATTTAAAAAAATGATAAAGAACCAAAGTGATTTGATATTACTCTACCATAATAAAGAGGTATCAATATCCAATACACGCTTAGCATAACAAGAATGTGCGTCTACCACAAGCAGGGAAATGCGTGTTTTACTGCTTCGGCGCTTTGTTTGAAAGGCCTGTTATTTATTTTACCCTATACTATTTGTTTTACTCTATTTGCTTTACACTAATAAGGTAACGATGAAGATTGAGTTTTTAAGGGGAGTGCGGATGTCCATGACGCTTGATGAAAATACGACGCTTACGGCCTTACCTATTTTGGCAGAATCTCAGGTTAACTCGGCTTTTTCCTTTACGCTACATGCCACGCAAGGACAAGCACGTGCAGGCTCTTTTCAAACGCCCCATGGATTGATTCAAACGCCCGTGTTTATGCCTGTAGGCACGAATTCTACCGTTAAATCGGTGACATGGCAGCATATTCATGATATGGATGCCGAAATTGTGTTGGCGAATGCTTACCATATGTATTTAAGGCCAGGGCATGCCTTGGTTGAAAAAGCAGGCGGCCTGCATGGATGGAGTAATTGGAAGAAACCTATTCTCACGGATTCAGGAGGCTTTCAGGTTTTTTCATTGGCTAAATTTCGTAAAATTACGGAAGCAGGTGTCCATTTTAGAGACCCCTTGACAGGAAACAAACATTTTATTGGCCCTGAAGAAAGTATGGCCATTCAAAATGCCTTGGGGGCAGATGTGATTATGGCCTACGATGAATGCCCGCCTTACCCCATTGAACATGAAACGGCCTTAGCGTCTTTAGAACGTACCCAGCGCTGGTTGGAGCGTTGTTGGGCCTCTCATGCGCGGCATCATGAGCAAGCCTTATTCCCGATTGTGCAAGGGGGAACCTTTGAAGATTTACGTGTTCGTCATGCACAGATGGTGCAAGATTTTGATGCCGTCGGCTACGCCATTGGCGGAGTAAGTGTGGGGGAACCGCGGCCACTTATTGAAGCCATTAGCGCTTATACCGCTCCTTTACTGCCTTACAATAAGCCTCGCTACTTAATGGGGGTCGGTACCATTAGAGACCTCCTCAAAGGGATTCAAAGTGGGGTGGATATGTTTGACTGTGTGTTGCCCACGCGTAATGCACGGCATGGTACCTTTTTTACGCCCACGGGAAATAAGCATATTAAAAATGCAGAGTTTGCTGAAGATTTTGGGCCTTTAGTGGAAGACTGCACGTGTTATACGTGTAAAAATCATAGTCGTGCGTACGTCAAGCATTTAATGCGCCAGTGGGAAGACACGGGAAAGACGCTTTTAAGCATTCATAATTTACATACCTTGGTGACCTTGGCCAAAAGGGCGCGACGCCATATTTTGGCGGGAAGCTTTGATGACTTTTTTGCTTCCTCCATGGAAACCTTGGGGCTTAAAGAGGTTTAATTGCTATGAGGTGCTTAACCCTTTATACCAACAGACGTTCACGCACTAAATCCGAGCGGGTGAGCGAATGGCGAATCCCCGAGCGATTTTGCGGACGTCGTGCAAAGAAATGATGCGACGAGGTGGGTCAAAGGGGGAGGATTTTCAAGGAGGGGGAATGAGGGAGGAGAAACGCAATACGTCCTCCCTTCCCCCTCCTTGAACGGATTTAGAGGTGTTGGAGACCTTTTTCCGCGAAAAGGTCTCTGACGGCACAAGCTCAAAATGAAAGCCAGATATCCAAAAAACAGAGAGTCTCAAAATGACACTGTTTTATAGATAAAGAAGAAGAGTTTCCCTAAAAATGCTTAGAAAAAATAAAGCTCTTTTAAAAGAAGGGAAGCTTGTTGTGACAATGAAACCTTAAATTAAGACGTCAGGGGACTTAAATGCGGGTTTCTTGCTCGGCTAATTTTTCCATTTTAACCTTTTGATCCGCAATCATTAAGGACGCGATGAGATCTTCTATCTCGCCTTCATTGATGATGGGGGTCAGGGAAAAGTTTTGACCAATACGGTGATCTGTTAAGCGGTCTTGAGGGTAGTTATACGTACGAATACGTTCAGAACGATCCCCTGAACCCACTTGGGAACGACGTAGATCGCTCATTTCTTTATTCTGTTTTTGAAGCTCCAGATCATAAAGCTTTGATTTTAAAAGCTGTAAGGCCACCGCACGGTTTTGATGTTGACTGCGTTCCGCCGTACAATGAATTTGAATGCCTGAAGGCTTGTGAAATAGACGTACCGCCGTTTCAACCTTGTTGACATTTTGTCCCCCTGCCCCACCTGAGCGAATGGTTTGAATTTCAATATCAGCCGCATTAACTTCAATTTCAACGTCATCCACTTCAGGCATAACGGCAACCGTTGCGGTAGAGGTATGGACGCGCCCTTGGGATTCTGTGGCAGGCACTCGCTGGACGCGATGCACCCCGGATTCATACTTGAGTTGGCCGTAGACGTTATCTCCCGACATCTTCATAATGACTTCAGACACCCCACCGTGATCCGATTCATTAATGGTCATGATTTCTGTTTTCCAGCCTTTGTTTGCGGCATAGCGAAGATACATTCGCATTAAGTCCCCTGCAAAAATGTTGGCCTCATCCCCCCCCGCACTACCACGAAGTTCCAAAACTATATCCTTGGTGTCATTGGGATCTTTCGGGAGAAGCAGTACTTCGATTTGGGATTCTAGGCTGTCTAAATTGGCTTTGTTTTGAGTGAGTTCTTCGGTCAAAAAGTCCTTCATCTCTTGATCTTTTTCTTCTTTTAAACACTGCTGGCAGTCACTAACCGCTTGCGTTAACCGCTTCCATGCTTCAAAAGAATCGATCGTTTCTTGCAGACTGGCTCTTTTTTTACCCAGTTCTTTCATTCGAGAGGGAGACGTCAAGACATCAGGGTGCATCAAGTCATTCCCTAATTGTTCATAGGTCGACGCAATGGTTTCTAATTGACGAATAAACTTAATATCCATAGTGGAATAGGCCCCTCTGATGGGTCATTTTAAACAAAGCAGGGGGAAGACTTTTCAGCATTCCCCTTGTGTATTTTTAGCCGTTGGCTTTGGTATAACGACGCTTGAATCGTTCTACGCGACCTTCTGTATCCACAATGCGTGAACCATCTCCGCTGTAAACAGGGTGACAGGCGGAACAAATTTCAACACGAATGACTTTTTGGGTGGACCCCACGTAAAAGCTATTGCCACAGACACAGACCACTTCTACTTGTTGATAATCAGGATGAATACCAGCTTTCATAATCGAAAATCCTTTTTGATCGATAACGCCTACACGAGTTTATCCGTGAGCTTGAATCAGTTTAAATAAAACACAGGGAAAGAACAAGTTTATTTTATAAAAAACGGGGAGCAGGCCCTGTTTCATAACGTCTTGTAACAAAAAAAGGCCTGCATTGAAGTTTATTGTCCTTTGACACGATACCTTGATTCAATATGCCCATGAAAATGATTATTTAAAGGAGTGACTTCTTTTGTCTCATCTTGATCACGCATCTAAATCCTTAGAAGCTTTTACATTGTCCGAAATAATTATCGCCTTTGGCATTGTGGGATTAATATCAGCCTTAAGTCTTCCCACCATACTTGATGATTCACAAGAACGTCGACACAAGACCCTCTATAAAGAAAATATATCATTACTTGAAAATAGCCTAAAACAATACGGTGCCAGTGCTAATTATGGCAGCTTAAGCTTTGCACAATTTATGATGGACAACCTGAAGCATGTAAGGTCCAGTTGTATTGAAGGGACGGCGTATGGGACGGCGCCTGCTTGTGGAGTAGGGCAAAAAACTCAGATTGTTTTTGAAAATGGCAGTGAAATTCAATTAGATTCGCAGAAGTTTTATATTTATCCGCAAGCGGGCAATAGCAGCGAATCGATTACCTTAATTTATAATGCCAATCAAAATAATGATGTGGTGATTTCTGGTCAGCGTCTTCACCCCCTTGAAATGACGTATAATCCCACCACAACGGATCGTGAAGCGTACATTAATGCCATAGGCTTAAAAGTAACAGCTTCCACAGACCAAGACTACCAAGGGGAAGCCACCACCACCACTTTAGAAAGTGGCAGTACGCCCGTCAATACGCGTGTGGTAGGAGGCTCTACCGACGTTGATACCGCCCATAATTTTGGTGTGAGAGATGACGGTGATTTCAGCTAAGGGGAATCCTTATCTTTTTTAAGCATTTGAAACGCGTCCAAGGCGTTTTGTCGAGCAGTGGCATGATCCACAATAGGAAAGGGATAGTTCTGGCCTAAGTGAACACCATAGCGATTTAATATTTTGGGGTCCACAGTCCATG